>NZ_JBFRFR010000022.1:0-101429 GCF_052114925.1 Bradyrhizobium sp. 2TAF36
GCCGAATCCGCGCAATCGTCTCCACGATCAGCATCCTCGACCACCTGCTTCATTCCAAAGCAGGCAGCGCAACAGACCAACCTATAGGGGGTCAATTTTGGACGCCGATCCCCCGGCTTAGGGGGTCAATATTGCAGGCCGAATGACAGGAAAGCTCTATCCCCTCATCACGTCGGCTATCTTCGCTAAACCGGACCGTGAGTGACGCCTGCGATAAAGCCTGCCTGTGACCCAAAGCAGTCGTTGCTGGAAATCAACAGGATTGAATGCTCCACCGAGAGGGCGGCAATGCCGGGGCAGCCGGGAAATCGTCAGAGTGCGATTGTTTCCTCGACTACATGTTTCAGCGGCGTCCCCTCAGCGGACAGGGTCATTTGCAGTTTGAGCTTGCCACCTTTCACCGCCCCGCTACGCACCAGGTTCTCAATTTCACGCTGCGATGTAACTCCGACATGCTTCAGAAATTTACGGATAGCCATATTGAAGCGGTCTTCATCGAACTCGGCGGTCATGGCTGTTCTCCCTGGTCGGGCAGGCGAAGTCTAACACGAGGCGAGCAAAGACCAAACATCGAGGCCCAACTCGCGTCGCCGCCGGTTTCCTCCTCAACCTGATTGCCTACAACGTCGGCCCGGAGCGAAGACTATACCTGAGGCTGCAAGGTCGGCCGTTTGAGGTGGACCGGACACGGCTGGCGCTGTCCCCGACCGCCACTCGTGACCCATCGCGGACCTCTGGCTGAGCCGAGCTGTCGGACGCCCCGACCGAGGTCACTCTTTTCATCGCAATTGGGATGACTTGAAAACAGAGCCGACCTCAGCCGCCTTGTTGCCCATCCTCGTCAGCGGGAACAATTGCTGGTGACCGCTCCTCCAATTTCCGAAGCCGTTCGATTTGGCCTCTAAGACTCTCCGGTTGTTCCTTCAGGCTTCAGCGACGCGCGCAGTTGCTGGCCAATCACTCGCATAATTGCTCGACCGTGGTTGTGGTCTATGTCCTTCTGAGTGGGCACAGCGAAGTCTCCTTCGATAAAGAGGCGCCAATATTCAGAACTAGCGCCTACCCCTCTCGCAGCTTTCCGCGTGCGAGCACGGCTGCCCAATCAATGGAACTGGAGACCGCCACTGTTGGCTATCTGCGCGACCGCTTGGAGAACAGCGGGTCGTTGTGGACCTTTGGCTATCCGCGACGTGCGCCGTTTAGTTGACGGCGAGCGACGGTCTCACCGAGCCAAGTCAATCGCAACACTTCGGCGCACGGCCTGCGCTTCGGCCTGAATTTCGAGCCCGAGCAGCACGATTATCGTGAGGGGTTGGCATTCCACTCAACGTCATCGGACTTCTTCCAAGCGTTCGCCCCAAGAGTTTAAGTAACTCGGCGGGTGCTGGAATCAGCGCTGACGATGGCAATCGGTCCGCGCACGGTGTCTTCGTTCCATTAAATGGAACCATCGGTATTCTTTGAAAGTGGGCGAAACATTTTCGCATCCCTGCAACTTAAGCTAAACGTGGGGCCTAATCGAAAGGTCGCGATATGGAACCGACCAATCGAATATCGGACCACATCGACCATAAGACTGCCCGGTCGATCTGTGACGAGGTGGGTGACAGATTGCAACAGAACTTATCTCGAGAAACCTCGCCTCTGCCGCCCTACCTCGTACGTCTAGTCGATGAATTGCGCAAACAGGAGCGTCATCCAATTGATGGCGTCGCAGCACCCGCTAACCGTTTCCTTCATGAGACGCGGCGGGTGGCCGCGGCCGTCTGATCGCGTAAAGAAGAACCGTCGCCGTTCCAAACCGGCGGCGGCTTTTCCGCTATCTTGTTGCTGAGCCATTCCAGGCTCGGCCGCGCCAGACGCCATGAGAACGTGCTTGTTCAGTGAACGGTCAAGCCGCGCTGTTTCCCCTGTTGGCCCTTATCCGACTAGTTAGGGCGAACTAGTCGTGTCCGATCCTGAAGACTGAACGGACACGGCTTTACCTCCGCGCGGGCTAATTGGGTTCACGACAGCCTAGGCAATTTCCGCCGGTTTTCGGACCGCCTCGGACCAGGGGCGCATCCCGCTGCAACGCGATAGAACTTACAATCGGGGCACTCGCCACCAGGTCGTCCCGTCCCACAGCTTGCGATAATGACCGCCGTCGCAGAATCGAACAACGTAACGGACGCCGCCCCATGTGCCTGTCGATCCCTGTGCGACACTGGGTCCGTCGAAATAGTCGGCTGTGTTGTTGAGCAAGACGTCCGGCACCGAGAACCGCCGACGCCGATGTAAGGTTGATCACCGCGTTGGCGCCCGATACCTTGCGGCGCACCTACGGAACAGCACTACATCTGAGAAATTCAGGGAACGAAACGGCTTATCAGTCTTTCACTGACCATTGGGAGGTGCCCATGACTTCTCAGGCACTCGAAGGCGCATGTGCATTCGCTTGGCGGAACTACTTGCTGCTCCATAGCGGTGTCAGCGAGGAAGATAACAGGCGTTCCGCCCTCTTTCGTTACATCACCAGTCTTCGCGATACCGGCGAATATGATTTCGATCTCTTGCAAATAGCGGCAGTCGCTTATTTGAAAAAGCTGGACGAACTGCATGACGACCGGCGTGCGAGACTGGCGGCAGATCAGGCTTTGGCTGAGCGGTTAGAATCTCGCAGCGCAAAACCCGGCGCTTAGCTTTGGGCTTAGGCAAGTCGACGTGGTGATGCCAAAGGTTGTTCAGTAATGGACCTAAAGCATATTTATCGCGACTATATCGACTGCCTGAATGAGCAAGCTTGGTCGCGCTTGGGCACGTTCGTCGCAGACGACATCACCCACAATAGCAATCCCCTCGGCCTGGCGGGTTATCGAAAAATGCTCGAACAGGATTACGCGGCAATTCCCGACCTTCGCTTCAACGTGGAAATGATGATTAGCGAGTATCCCTATCTGGGAAGCCGGCTACGGTTCGATTGCTCTCCAACGGGCGTCTTTCTCGGCTTGCCAGTGAATGGCAGGCGCGTTTCATTCCACGAGAACGTCTTCTACCAGTTCGACAACAACAAGATCGTACGTGTTCGATCGATTATCGATAAGGCAGCCTTGGAGGCGCAACTGTAGAAAATTGGACCAAATGGCTGGCGCTCAAACCGGAGGGTCTCGAGCATCACCCCAAATACGAAATGTCCTTTGCCCGTGACGCGAGCTCACCCTCCACTTTGTCGATTTCCGCTTGATTGCGCTCGATGAAAGCCGCGAGCTCATCCCGCGACATCTCAGAGAGGTTTCTGCTGGGACGACGGGTCCTTGCGAGTTGGAGCGATGTGCCCTGCCCGATCTAGAACTTTGATCGACAGATCGGCTCGGACACGGGCGCTAATGCTTGTGTCTTGGAGGAGCGACTTCGCAACTCGATAAGCAAGCAAGGCACCTACGACTGCAAGGTCAAGCTGTATCGATTCCGAGATCGCAGCCGCGACCGCTGGCAGTCGCATTGTCTTATAAACCGACTTTGGGTGATATCCGGCGAGCTCGGCCGCTTCTTCAGCTTCTTCCCGTCGTTGACGATTAGGCGCACCAAAGTCCGCTGCTGTTCGCTGAGGTCCGGCGACCTCAACGCTTGCATCAAAGACGTCACGGGCGAGGACTTCAGCGCCAAGGATTTCCGCACCTGGGCCGGGACCGTGCTGGCGGCGCTGGCGCTGTCCGAGTTCAAGAAGTACGACAGCCAGGTCGAGGCAAAGCGCAACGTCGTCGCCGCGATCGAGAGCGTCTCGAAGCAACTCGGCGACACGCCGGCCATCTGCCGCAACTGCTACGTGCATCCCGAGGTGCTGGACGCCTACATGTCCGGCGACCTCGTGAAGATGATCGAAGCCAAGATCGCGCAGAAGTTCAAGCGCCAGTACGCCAAGCTCACCTCCGACGAGGTCATGGTGATGGCATTTCTCCGCAAGCGTCTCGATGCCCTGAAGGCCGCCGCCTGAGCCCCGCGTACCAGTCGGCATGAGGCGTGTTCTTGACCGCGTGTCGGTTGAAGTCGGGCGCGCCATCCTTCCACCACACCGGTCCCCGCTCTCCCAGCCGGCGCTTAGCTTCGTCGACGAGGCGATGGGCGACGGTCTCTGCGTCTAGATCTATAGCCGCCCTGGCGTCCTTCACGGCTCGCCGCGCATCCATCAGCTGTTTCACCAGCCGCTCCTTGTCTTGGACAGCAAGGTCGGGATCGCTCATCCGCCAGAGCCTATCGCGAACGACGAAATAGCGCCCATCCGGCGTGACTGGATGCTGCAGGCCCGGCATCAGATGAAGGGCTTCCCTCCGGTCACCGCGACCGTGGTGCCGGAGGTGTAGCTCGATAGCGGATCGGCAAGCATCACATAGGCCGTCGCCAGCTCGGCCGGCTGCCCGGCCCGCTTCATCGGCACCTGCTTGCCGAAATTCTTCACGGTATCCTCCGGCATGGTCGATGGGATCAGCGGAGTCCAGATCGGCCCGGGCGCCACCGCGTTCACACGGACGCCCTTCTCCGCCAGCATCTGGGCCAACCCGCCTGTGAAGTTCTCGATAGCGCCCTTGGTTGTCGCATAGGCCAGGAGCGTGGGGTTCGGCATGTCCGAGTTCACGGAAGCCGTATTGATGATCGCGCTACCCGGCTCCATGTGCGGCACGGCGGCCTTCGCGAGGAAGAACATGGCGTGGATGTTCACGTCGAACGTCATTCGCCATTCCTCGTCGCTGATGTCGCCGAGATCCTTGAAGGTCGCTTGATGCGCGGCATTGTTGACGAGAATGTCGACGCCGCCGAGATCCCGGACCGCCCGATCGACGACCTTCCTGCAATGCTCCGCAGACCTTAGATCGCCTTCGACTAGAACGGCCTTGCGTCCCTCCGCCTCGACGAGGGCCGCAACTTCCTTGGCGTCGTCGTGCTCATCGAGATAGGCGATCAGGACGTCGGAGCCCTCGCGGGCAAAGGCGATGGCGACAGCTCGCCCTATTCCGCTGTCGCCACCGGTGATGATGGCCCGCTTGCCGTTCAGGCGGCCCGCCCCTTTGTAGCTGGCCTCGCCGTGATCGGGGCGTGGGTCCATCTTAGCGGTCAACCCGGGCATCGGCTGCTTCTGACTGGGGTAAGGCGGCTTCGGATAGTCGGGCATCGGATTCGATCTCCGCGGGTCGAGAGCGCGACAACCGCCTGACGACAACCAAGGTTCCTAGCCCGTTGCCCGCCACTCTCCTCCGGACGCCGCCCGCGACGCGCTTGCGCAAAGTAGGAGAAAGAGAGCGCGCTCGGCCTTGTACCTAGCGCCCGCGCGACTGGACTCCGAGCCGGACATGACGACTTCGCCCGCGGCGGTGCAGACCGCCCACTTCCATCGGCTCCGCCCGCGACGCTTCAGCACGACGTCGAACCCCGCAAATCCATCCTCGCCGTCCGGAGTCACGCCGCCACCCTGTTCGGCAACCCACCCTGGAGCTGGTCGAGAAGCCGTTCCTCGCGCTCGATCCGGCTCAGGTAGAGCTGGCGCTCCCGCTCTGTCTTCGCGCTCGCCAGCAGCAGTCGATAGTGGTCGATCACCTTCTCGCTGCCGCGGATCAGCAGGTCCCTGACATCGGTCATGACGCCACCCCCGCGCTCGGCCTTTCAGGCAGGACAAATGCGGTGGGGAAGGTTTCGGAAGTCAGCGCCTCGAGCGATGCGGTCTCCTCGGAGAGGCGCCGTTCGATGAACTGGCGTTCGAGGTCCGAGAGACGGGTCTTCAGCAGGCTGCGATAGCGGTGGATGTTGTTGCGGTGCGCACGGCTACGGGCAAAATCTTCATCGAGCATCGTCGCCACTCCTGACGGTCTTCTTGTCCTTTTCAGCTGCGAGAAACGGGAAAACGAATTCCCCGTCGCAAAAATATTCGGCGCGAAACCGCTGTCAAGATGGCAGTGGTGCAGCGTGCGAATTCTTGTGCCACCGGGTTGACCAAATCACGTTGGCCCGAAAAAAAATTTCCGACGGTCCTCTTGAAACCTCTTGTCGTTTTTCTAATTCATTTTTCGCCGCGAGAGCGGTGCCAGACGCCTTCAAGGGTCCGGCTCGTGCGCCGGCCGGCGGGTCTCGGACAGCCGTCCTGCGCTTCTTGTAGGGCGACGGAGGGTTCGCGCCGCCGTCCATCACACCTGCCCCATTGAAAGGAGTGAAGGGAGGCCGACGATGACCAATGTCAGAACGAATTCCGGCGATCTCAATCCCCTCTTCCATCCCGCCGCGCACTCTGCGTCTCCGGACGACGTGCTGAACAACGAGACCCTCTCGGCTTCGGAAAAACGCGTCATCCTGTCGTCCTGGGCGTCCGACATGTACGCCGTCGAATCCTGTCCCGCGCTGCGCGAGATCCCCGACAGGGGACACGCCATCAGGCTCGCCGAGATCCTCTCGGCGCTGCGGCGCCTCGACGGCGAGGACCACGATCCGCCCCGCCCGGGCGGCGCCACAATGCGGCTGCGGCGGCCTTGGGCCGCCGCGTGGCGGAGGTCTGCGTGATGTTCACTCAGGCCGTTCTTGGAATGGTGCTGCTCAGCCACGTCTCGGCGGCATGGACCGTGCTGCTTCTGGCGCTTTTGTCCGGCTCGGCGGCACGATCGCTCGATCAAAGGTTAGCCCCGCGGGGCTGCCTGTCTCAAGGAGAATCAGCATATGATGCGAAACTATAATCGAGCCTTGACGGCGGCCTCGCGCCGGTGCCGAATTGCCCGAAAAGCGCCAGCGCCAAGCGCGTGATATGGAGCAGGAATTCTATAAAGGTTTGGCACAGCGCGTGCGCGACCTCGCAGACAGAGCGGACCCCTTTACCAGGCGACGCCTGCTGAAGCTCGCCGAGAGTTACGATGCGAAAGGGGGCCGCGCGGGCCAGGCCTCGCAGCGCGCCGAGCGCCCCCTGCCGGTGCCGCGCATCCCACCGACCTAGATCTTCACCGGGTCGGGAGAAGCCTAACCGAGCGCGCCAACGCGGCTTCTCTTCAACAGCACGCCCTCGCCCCATTTAGTTTAGCGGCCTGGCCTTAAAATCTTAGCGCTCCGAACAGGAAAAGTAGCGCGACGGTGACGATGGCTGAAACCACGAGCGAACCGAGACAGCCCAGCCGGTTGGAGAAGAACAAGAACATGCGCCCTCCCAGGTGGACGTCAGCCCTCGATCAGCGTGCCGATCAACGCGAGCAAAGCTTGGTGCTGCGGTCCGTTGCCCTCTGCACGGAGGAAATGCCCGATCTCGATCAGAGACGTCCGTCCCCCTGAGTTTGCGTTCGGCTGATGCTCGACGACCGGGCCTCCGGCATTCGGATCACGGACGAGCCGCCAGATGTCGCCGTTGGCGCTTTCGTAGAGTGTTCTTCCGGTCATGCGCATCAACCTTGGACAGGGGAGCGCGGTTCCTACCGCCTGCAGGAACTGCTTCTTCGCCACGGCTGTTAGTGGTCGCGGAGAAGAGAATGGACCTCCAGAACCGACCCAGGAAACACGCCAGCGCCGACGGCTGGAGCATCGCCACGGCGCTAGGGCTGCTCGCCGTAGCGTTCGTATGGGACCGCATGGCGCCCGCGCAGCCGAAGGAAGGCGGCGGCCTGGAGCCGAAGGAGGACCAGAGCCGGCACGCATCCCCCGCCAGCCTCGTCACCGAAGGCGGAGACCGCGGCCGGCACGCGACGTCGCCGTCGGACATTCCAGCGCGGGGTTGGAAGGACATCCTCTGGCGGGTCTACGGCAACATCGGCAACCACCGCATCCTCGCGCTTGCCGCCGGGATGACCTACTTCAGTATTCTCGCGATCTTCCCCGCGCTCGCGGCGCTGGTGTCCATCTACGGCATTTTCTCGGACCCCGGCAGCATCGCCAAGCATCTCGACGAGCTCGGCGGCCTCGTCCCGGGCGGCGCGATCGACGTGGCGCGCGAGCAGCTCACCCGCGTCGCCACCAAAGGCGACCGGACGCTCGGTTTCACCTTCGCGATCGGACTGGCGATCTCGCTCTGGAGCGCGAACGCCGCCATGAAGTCTCTCTTCGACACCCTGAACATCGTCTACGGGGAGCAGGAGAAGCGCGGCTTCCTCAAGCTGAATGCCATCTCTCTCGCCTTCACCCTCGCCGCCATCGGCTTCATCCTGCTCGCCTTGGCCGCCGTCGTCGCGGTACCCGTCGTCCTGCAGCACCTCTGGCTGTCCCACGCCATCGAGCTTCTAATCCGGATCGCAGTCTGGCCGGCCTTGTTCTTCGCGGTCGCGCTGGGACTGGCCTGTATCTACCGCTTCGGGCCCAGCCGCGAGGCCCCGCGGTGGCGGTGGATCACCTGGGGCAGTACGGTCGCGACCGTGCTTTGGCTCGCGGCGTCCGCGCTGTTCTCCTGGTACGCCGCCAACTTCGGCACCTTCAACCAGACCTACGGCTCGCTTGGCGCCGTCATCGGCTTTATGACGTGGCTCTGGATCTCCGCCATCGTGATCCTGCTCGGCGGCGAACTCAACGCCGAGATGGAGCATCAGACAGCACGCGACACCACGACAGGCGCGTCGAAACCGCTCGGCGCGCGCGGCGCGAAGATGGCGGACACGGTCGGCGCCGCACGCGCCGAGTCGTAGGCAGGAACTGCCTAAAGCTTCGCCGGTTCAAGACTCCTAAAGTGAATCGGAGTCCCCGCGTGCGCATCCTTTTCGTCGAAGACGACCCTCCGATCCGAGAATTCATCGTCGAAGCGTTACGCGAGGCAGGCTATGACGTCATCCACGCCTGCGACGGCGAAGAAGCGCTTGCGTGGTGCAACCGGACGGCGGCCGACGTTCTGGTCACCTATGTGAGGCTACCCGGAAAGATCRACGGCTGGCAGATCGCCGAACACTGCCGTCAACATCATCCGGAGTTGCCGGTGATCTATGCAACGGGCTTCTCTCCCGTGACGCCCCGACCGGTATCGAACAGCCTCATGCTGCAGAAGCCCTACCATCCGGAGCAGATTGTCGAGGCGGTAAGAGAGATGACGGCGGGACGCTGACCGAACTCAGACGAGCCGCCCCCGCCGTATCACGGGCCGGCTCTTCTCATGCGCGGGCCAACTCCGGGATGACCTCGCCTTGCGTCGCACGAACCAGGCCACGACCGACACCGCCAGCCACGCCAGCGAGGCGCCCGCAAATGCGCCGCCGACGCTTCGTTCGACTAGTAGCCAGAACACTCCGGCGAAAACCAGCATCCCGAGCGCACCGAGCGCCGCGCCGGCGGCGTCGAGCGCTGCGGCCTGTTGCCCTCGCCGCCTTCCCTCGAGTCCGGCCTCGCGCATGCGGCGGATCTCGTGCTTCTCGATGAGGGTGGCGCTGGCGCAAAAGATCGCTGGCAGCGCGAGGAATAGCCCGCCGATTGACGCGCCGAAGCGGCTGCTGACCAGGCCGGCGAAGACCGTCGCCGCGCCACCGAGCACGAAGCGCACCACGTATTCGTACCAGCGGCCCTCCCGCAGCGAGGAAGACGATAGTTCGATCGGCGTGCTCATGTCTGACCTCCCGCGGCCGCCCACAGGCCGAATGCCGCTGCGAGCCACACGACGATCGACAGCAGCGAGGCCGGCAGCGCACGCATGCGCGCCCGGATCAACAGCTGGCAGACGACGACGCTATAGATGCCGAGCGCGATGGCACCGGCCATCATCGAACGGGTCTGTACGGCCGCGTAGGATTCGCCGTGCTGATAGATCGCGATGCCGAGGGTGGCGAGCGCGACCGAGGGCGCGGCTCCGAACAGGCCGGCGAAGCTCTTCGGCCTCAGCATGTCTCCGAGCATCGCGAAGACGGACACGACGGCGCCACCTATTAGGAAGCGGACGACGTACTCGCTCATTTTGGTTTCTTCCATAGCTTGGAAAGCGCCCCCTCCCCGCCGTACACCGGGTCCTTGCGCGGGACAGGCACCTTCGGGATCGTCTTCAGAGCTTTCGGACGGTCCTCGACCTCCGTGCACTCGTCGTAGGTGCCGAGGGGCGGATAGGCGCCGACGACGAGGAAGTCCTTCTCCGCAGAGAGGCACTGATGTCCCGTGCCTGCCGGCAAGATCGCGACGTCGCCCACCTTCAGCATAAAGATCCGTCCCTTATTGCCGCCGAAGCGCACCCGCCCCTTGCCGCGCGCGATGCCGAGCACCTCGTGTATGCGAGAGTGGTAGTGGACGTAGTCGTAGATGCCGTCCCGCCAGGTTTCGCCCCAGCCGTTGGCCTCGAACAGATCCTCCATGACGGCCGCCGGATCATGCCCGTCGCCGAGATCGACAGCGCGCCGGTAGATGACGAGAGGCCAGCGCGGATGGTTCGGGATGAGACCGTCGTCCTTGAAACGAGCCGTCTGAGGCTTTCTTGGCCGCGCCAGGTCAGGCGCCTCCTTCTTTCCGGGTCGGCGCAGACCGGTCGCGCGCTGCACGTATTCCTTCACGTCCTCAAGGATTGGCATTGTCATCCTCCTTCGGTGGCGACATCGGATAGCCGGTCCAGAGACGCAGTAACCGCTCCATGATGACTCCGAGCGCGAAGCCCGCGATCACGTCGCTCGCCCAGTGCGCCAGCACTATGACCCGCGTCAGGGAAAGGCCGACCGCCAAGGTACGGATTAGTCGCCGCAGCAGAGGCGGCAATGTGCCCGCAGCGGATGCCAGTGCGCCCATGTGGAGCGCGTGGCCGGACGGAAATGCGTCCTCGCGCTTGCCGGAAAACGAGACCCCGTGCAGATGACCGAGCACCGTCGTGCGATCCGGGCGGGTCTGGTCGAAAACCGATTTCATACCGTGAGGCGCCAGGGAGGCTGCGACTGTGACCAGGAGAGCGTGGTTGCCCGCGCGCTGCAGCTGCTCCGATCTGCCCCTCGTCACGACCCAACCGGCGACGGCCAAAGCCAGGAGGATCTTTTCGTCGGCGCCCCACGTCAGGCCGCGCGAGACCCTCTCCGCGCAATGGTTGGTCTTACTCGCCACGGTCCGTGCAATGAGCACGTCAGGCTTGGTAGGTTTGACAGTGACCAGCGCCATCACCTCGATCCGTGACGGCGTCCGCGTAGTCGCGGACGCCTCGTTTGAATTGCCTTTGCCATCATAACGTCGGAGCAGGTTCCAGGTTCATCTGCCTGTCATGGAACCAATCGACCAGGCCAAGATTTGGAAAACGGGTACAATCGGGAAGAAGCGGAAATCGCAATGGCTCGCATCTAGTCGAGCGCTGGTGCTCGCGACCGTTTTCCTCAGTTACCCGCTGATCGGCGGGAAGAATTCCGGCTCCGTCCACGTCAACTCCGGTGTGAGCACCGAGCAGGCCGCGGCCGATGTCGGAGCGAAAGTCCTTCCTACCGATCCTAAGCTCAAGATCGAGCCCAAGTAGCTACCGGCTTGTCGACCCTTGCCCCCTACGTCGGCGCACTTGCCGCCTTTCTCGCCTCCCTGTCCTACGTGCCGCAGGTCCGGAAGGCTCGGCCACGCGGATCCACGGACGACCTCTCTCTCGGCATGCTCACGGCACTCACGCTCGGCCTGACGCTCTGGATCGTCTACGGCGCCATTAAGGGAGTTTGGGTCATCGTCGGCTCCAACGTGGTCGGCGCCGCCCTCGCCGGTGCCGTCCTCGGCTGCAAGCTCCGCGACCGCAAGTGCCACTCGCACAAGCGAGGAACCAAGCCCTAGCAGGTCCGTTGGGGCTGGCTTTCGAGGATGGGAGCGATGTCAAAAAAGGACGAGCTCAGGTACGGGCCCGTGGGCGCCGAGGCGATCCACCTCTGCGTCGATATGCAGCGCATGTTCGCCGAAGACACGGATTGGAAGATGCCGTGGCTGCCCCGCGTCCTGCCGAACGTCGTGGCGATAACGGCCGCGCACCCGGCGCGCACGGTCTTCACCCGCTTCATTCCGGCGAGCGCTCCCGGCCACGGCGTCGGCATGTGGCGCCGCTACTATGAGCGCTGGAGCTCGATGACCATCGACGAGATCGGTTCCGACATGATCGATCTTGTACCGAATCTCGCCCGCTTCGTTCCACCTGCCCGCACTTTTGACAAGTACGTCTACTCGCCGTGGATCGGCAGCGACCTGCACGCGCAACTGCGCGCCGCCGGCGTCGACACCGTGATCGTCACGGGCGGCGAGACCGACGTCTGCGTGTTGGCGACCGTGCTGGGCGCGGTCGATTGGGGCTTTCGAGTCGTCCTCATGACCGACGCGATCTGCAGCTCCGCCGACGAGACCCACGACTCCATGATGACCATCTACGCGAACAGGTTCGGGCAGCAGGTGGAATGCGTGACGACGGAAACGCTTCTCGGCAGCTGGCCGGGCGGCACCCGCACGGGCCTTCTGCCAT
Organism: Bradyrhizobium sp. 2TAF36; assembly: GCF_052114925.1. NCBI lineage: Bacteria > Pseudomonadati > Pseudomonadota > Alphaproteobacteria > Hyphomicrobiales > Nitrobacteraceae > Bradyrhizobium > Bradyrhizobium sp. 2TAF36. The sequence continues at coordinate 12,353 of NZ_JBFRFR010000022.1, forward strand.
GAGCGAGTCCTATCTTGTGCAGATCCTGCTACCGAAGGAGACGGGCAAGGGAGAAAAGATCCCGAAGGATTGGTTCGACGGGCTTCTGAGAGAGCTGACCGACAAGTTCGGCGGCGCAACGAGCTTCATCCGAGCGCCCGGCGAAGGTCTGTAGCGAAGCGGCCGCGGCACCGAGCGCGACAATATCGCCGTCGTTGAGGTCACGACGGAGCTTCTCCTCCCGGACTACTGGCGCGGTCTTCGCGAGCGACTGGAGTCGGAGCTCGCGCAGCATAAGATCGTCATCCGCGCCCAGGAAATCATCGCGCTGTGAGTCCTTAGGAACGCTATCCCGTGCCGGCTGTTTGCAGTGCAGACGCCACCCAGGAGGACACAATGGGCTTTTTCACCAGGGACATTAAAACGCTGAACGACCTCTTCGTGCATACGCTGCAGGATATCTATTACGCCGAGCAGCAGATCGCGAAGAACCTTCCGGACATGATCGAGAAGGCAAGCGATCCCGGCCTCAAGAACGGCTTCCAAACGCATCTCTCCGAAACCAATGGCCAGATCACCCGGCTCGAGAAAGTCTTCGAAATGCATGGCGTCGCGGCGAAGGGCGTCGATTGCCCCGCGATCGACGGCATCCTCAAGGAAGCGAGTGACGTCGCGGGCGACGTCGACGACAAGCAGGTGCTGGATGCGGCTCTGATTGCGGCGGCCCAGGCCGTCGAACACTATGAAATCACCCGGTACGGCACACTGATCGCATGGGCCAAGATGCTCGGCCGCGATGATTGCGCCTCCGTCCTGCAGCAGAATCTCGATGAGGAGAAGGCGACGGACGAGAAGCTCAATACGATGGCGCTGCGCAGCGTGAACCGGAAAGCCGCCTAGTCCGTTGGCAGGATTGAAGTGGAGGGCCGCCCGGAAGGCGGCCCTTGTTTTGAGCAGGAAAGCATGAGCCTTGAAGTATTAAGGACACTGGCAGCCGCCAAGACGATTATCGCTGCCGCCATGGTGGCGGCGAACTGGAACGCGCGCATCACCGTGTGCGGGTTCGCTCTCTTTATCGCCGCGTCTCTCGCATGGATCGCCGACGGGATAATTGAGCCGAAGAACTCGCTCATCATCCAGAACGCCGTTCTTCTTGTGATCAACGTACTGGCGTACGGCGCTGGCTACCGCGCGCCGACAAGGAAGCCGCCGCGTCTCAGCCTGCGGATCACGCGGCCCGGTAGAGAAGATCAGGCCTGCTTCCTGTCTGAAATGGCTCGGCGTGCGAGCGCGGCTTCTCCCGCCTCCGTCAAACCGCCGATCGATGTCTGCCCTTTTCTCGCGCAGGCGATGATGCTGTCGGCGATATGGCTATCATTGATGAGGCGGCCGTCCCATGCTTGCGACTAATCGGCATGCGCAACTGATTTACTTGTCGACGACCAAAGAAAAGCGGCGCGCGTTGCTAGCGGGTTCATGAAGGATCTATTCTTCGACTACGGAGCACTGATCTCGCCGCGCTTTCGCGCGGCATGGCCTTCTCGTTAGGTGCGTTACTATACAATGCAACCTCAGATACCCCATATTTTCATTTGTGGATGCGCGAATTTTCGGGGCGGTCGCTAAAGGCGACGATGGGAGGGATCGAGATCACCCCTCCCCGGTCCAAGCGCTTCAGGGTCGACGGCCCATGGCCGCCTTAATCCTGCGGCGCGCGGCTACATTGTTGGTATTGGCATTAGAGGCGCGAACTAAAAAGTCCGCATGCAGCCGGCACCAAGCCGGAAATGACGACGTCCGCCCAAATCGGCACCAGTTTGACGTCACGTCTGGATCAGCATCCCTGTAACTCAATACAGCCCGAGTTCAGGGTAGGAACGCGCGTCGACAAAGACATTGGCGGTCAGTTCAGAAACTTCACGGCCAGACGGCGCCCATCACGCCATACAACCGAGCAATCAATATCCAAGCCAGCACTTGGAACGCGCAGGCCGAAGGCCGCGGGTACGAAAGGCGCGTTATCGATCTGGACTATCGCAGAGGAATCCGTGAGGTGGCGGACCTTGCACCGCACAGGACTGCCGTCCACCAAGATCTGCGCAGCATAGACATTGCGCCGCCGCTCGCTCGCCACGTCTTGCTCCCCCGCTATAGCGGGGGAGACGTTGATCGGCGTTCCAGTCTCAAATGAGGCTAGACCATGGTTTCATTGCTAGGCGGCGAGCTTTTTCTCCATCGCAGTCAACGGCCAAAGCATTGTCCTGAGCGCGCACAGTTTTGCGCTCCCAGGCCTTGCCGTCGCCCCCGCCGTTCGCCGCAGCGATCCGTCGGGCTGTCCGGCCATCAAGGCTAGCCTCCAGTACCGCGAAGTGCTCGCCAAGCCCCACCCTCACCCGTGGTGCGTCCAAGCTGGCGACCAGCATGCTCTTTCGGGCTGGCTCTTCGTTTCGCCGGCCTCTGCGGGCCGATCGAGTGTTTGGATGGGGTGGCTTCAAACCCTCGGTCGGTTCGTCACCATACCGGTATGGGCACTTGCGGACGCGACGCCGCAGGTTTCCAAGAAGTGTCACCGGGAAAAAATAACCTCGAAACCTGCGGGATGACGCGCCCGATTGTGGGGCCGGAAGTTAAGGCCCACGGTGGGGGAGATCGAAATGGCCCCCTAGCCGGGGCTGATGCCAACCAGTCCGGCGGGCGGCAAGGTCGGTGAATTCGTCGGCCCGAATGGGGCCGTTGTCGTTTGCTGGTGTCATTTTGGCTCCGTGAAGTGCTGTTGGCCGTCTGCGCGGCTCAAGAGACGTCTCGGTGATCAGGCGCCATCCTCTAACTGGGCCTCAAACCAAGCATCGTATTCGGCTTGCTCCTCATCAACAGTCATCCGGCGCTTTGGTGATGGTGAATCGTCGACCGGTGCATCCTCGAAGAATTCCGGATGCGCCGCGTCCCATTCCCTTCGGCCAGCTTCACGTCGCCGCTCCCATTCGGTTGGCTCGCGTCGCGGCGCAATGGCTTCAATGCGCGCTTTGATTGCTGCCTCCTCGGCTTCAGTCAGCGGCTTGGACTCCGGCGCGGGCAACGGCTCCGGCTCGGGCTTCACCGGCAGCGGCGTCTCGTCGTCCGGCCGGGTTGCTGGCGCTTCAAAGCCGTCGCCGGTGATGACGATAGTCCGGCCGTGCAGCTCACCGGAGTCGGAGATTGTCTCCAGGCCGGCCGCGTGTACCAACTTGGCGAGCTGCTTCTGACCTGCGAACTGCGTTTCTGCGTCTGGATGCTCCAGCGTGATAACGTGCTGGTGCTGAATGCCCGCCTCGTCGGTTGCGGTAAAGTGCAACTCTGAGCCGCTGCCGACCTCGACGAGCGCGCTTGAGGTAACGCGGGCCGTTATCGGCGGAGCTGGCTGGCGGGGCTTGGCTGGCTTGGTAGCATTCGATTTCGCCTTGCTGCGCTCCGCCTTTTGGAAACCGCGTGGCGCGTCCTCGTCGTACCGCTCATCTTTCAACCACCGCGCCAGCGTATATCGCGGCGCATTCGGCTTGCCTTGCGCAGCCCATGACGCCTTCCAAGCCGCTGCGGCCTGGATGACGGCGGGGCGGTCTACCTCGGCCGGGAGCGCATCCCATGCCGCTTTGGCTTCCTTCTTGCCCTTGGCGTGGGCGTAGGCGCGCCAGAGCGCTTCGAAGGTTGGCCTGGTATCGGCTGGGGTTCCGGTGCGCTCATCCACCGCCGTCCCGCCCGCAGCGGTGGCCGCAAGGCCATCCGCAAGCGGCGGCGCCGTAGGCGCGGCGGGGTCAATCTCTCTTTCTGTAGACCCGTCTGTAGCCGGGTCCAGTAAGAGAGTCTTTGTCCCGGTAATCTGGGACGCTATTTCGCTTTGCGTCCCGGTAGAGTGGGACACCACTGTCCCAGTAGAGTGGGACGCTAGGGAAATCTCCGTAGCGTCCCGGTGATCTGGGACGCTAAGCGGTAAGGTACCCTGCGCGGCCAATTCCAGAACATTGAGCACAGGCACGTAGCGGCTGCCGCCACGGCCCTTTCCGGTGTAGGTACGAACGAGCCAGCCGCATTCAATGAGCAGCACAATGGCGCGCTGAACTGCGCTGCGCGACAGATGGCGAGCACCGTCCGGCGCGCGACCGCGCATTGTCTTGACGATATGCCTCACTGAGGCGAGTGCATCGCCGTGCTTAGCGTGCATGTACCAGCCGATCATGAACCGATAGACGGTGCGGGCTGGATCTGTGAGACGCAGGTCGTAATCAACGAGCTGGGCCATGYGGAACTGCGCCACCGGCCCGGCCATGTTCTCGATTTTATAGGTCCAGTAGGCGCGCGTGAGCGACTCGCCGCCTCGGCTAGGGGCCTCAGACGTTGGTGCTGGCATCGGCCGGAAGCTCCAAGAGTTTCGCAAGGGCAAGATCAGAAATCGCGCGGTTGAACTGCTCGCCAAAAGCGGCAGTTCGCTCGCTGAAGGCGTTGGGCGCAACGGTCCAAGACCTGTCGCCAGGGCGCTGCCGCAAAGCCAAGTYGTAGAGACGAAGGTGGTCGTTCAGCTCTAAGTCGAAACGGGCGAGCGTCGTCGATCCCGGAGGGCCGGGCCGGACGGATAGGATTTTCAAAGGAGGGATTCCCCTAAAGGGATTTGGGCGGGTATCTCGCCACGGCCGAGGCCGGTGCGCTCAGGCGGTTACAGCTCGTTTGCTGGCTGCCAGGTCGATGTACGCCGCCGCGAAAGCAGCCACGCATCCACGTCTTGTGCCGCGTATTTGATGGTCCTGCCGAGCTTAAAAAAGGCCGGGCCGGTACCAGCCATGCGCTTCTTGGCAAGTGTCGACTGCGACAGGCCGGTGATGGCCGCCACTTCATCCAATGTGAGGAGGGTCACGAAAGACTCCCGAGCGGGGAGAAGTAATCAGCGCCCCGGCAATCCAGTCAGCGCGCCGGAGTTGCCGCGCGTGGCGCTGCATTCCGATATTATCTAATTATCGGTCGAGCGGCCCGCCTAACAGGGGCGGCCGAAAAAAGAATGAGCAGTAGCGGGCGGCTATTTGGCGTCGGGTGGCTACCCGGTGGCGACTCGCCCAGAATCTCGATTTCAGACTTCCCGCTAAGCCTTTGAGGTTATTGGTCGGAGCGAGAGGATTTGAACCTCCGACCCCTAGTCTCCCAGACTAGTGCGCTAACCGGGCTGCGCCACGCTCCGAACGTCGTTCCATTAGCTAGGATCGCCGCTTTGCGCAAGGCGAGGTCGCAGCATTTTGGCGTCCGCGCCCACAGCCCCCGGAACTGCCGGCAAAGCTCGCAAAAAGTCCCCTAGCCGTCCTTCAGCGCCTGATCCAGCATCTCCCGGCACGCGACGAGGTCAGCGAGCACCCGTCCGAGCCGCTCCCGGTCGATGGCGCTGGGCCCGGCAGGTGCGGCGGGAGTGCCGCCCTTGCGGAAGGTGGTGAGGATGTCCTCGTCGTCGACCTCCGTGAAGCGGAAGTCGATGCCTTCCTCCTCGTCGCCCTGGTAGTCGTCTTCGTCGGCATCCGTGACGCCCTTGATGGGCGCCTCGTCGTCATCGTCGGGCTCCATCAGGCTGGCGCCGATGGCGTCCTCGATGGCCCCGAACGAGACCGCGGCCGCGCCGTCGGCGAGGCCCTGCACCGACTTGACGCCGTGCTCCTTGAGGATCCGCTGCACCCCGCGGATGGTGTAGCCCTCCCCGTAGAGCAGGCGGCGGATGCCCTTGAGCAGATCGACGTCGTCGGGGCGGTAGTAGCGGCGGCCGCCGCTGCGCTTCATCGGCTYGATCTGGGAGAATCGGGTCTCCCAGAACCGCAGCACGTGCTGCGGAATGTCGAGTTCCTGCGCTACTTCGCTGATGGTTCGGAACGCATCCGGCGCCTTGTCCAAATGCCAAATCCTTCGCGCAGGCGGTTAAGCCTCGGGTTGAGCCTTGCTGGCGTCGCCATTGCCGCGATGCTGGGTGTTGATCCGCTGCTTCAGGATAGCCGACGGCTTGAACACCATGACGCGGCGCGGCGAGATCGGCACCTCGGTGCCGGTCTTCGGATTGCGGCCGATACGCTGACCCTTCTTGCGGACCATGAAGGAGCCGAAAGAGGACAATTTCACCGTCTCGCCCTTCTCCAGGCAGTCGGTGATCTCCTTCAGGACGAGTTCCACGAACGCAGACGATTCCGTGCGCGACAGGCCCACCTTCTGGTAGACGGCCTCGCAGAGATCAACACGCGTTACGGTTTTGCTTTGGTCGGTCATCGCCCTGCCCCACATCACGGCGAACAATTGTTGTCTGAAATTATGAGGTTACGATACGCCGGTCAACAGCGCTCATCAATGCAGGCGCATCGATAATCGCGGCTAATTCCGGCAAAATTTTATCGAATGTGGCGCTACCAGCGCACCAGCGCGGAGCCCCAGGTGAAGCCGCCGCCCATCGCCTCCAGCAGAACCATGTCGCCGCGCTTGATGCGGCCGTCCTTGCGCGCCACCGACAGCGCCAGCGGGATCGAGGCCGCCGAGGTGTTGCCGTGGCGGTCCACCGTCAGCACCACCTTCTCCGGCGCGATGTGGAGCTTGTGGGCGGAGGCGTCGATGATTCGCTTGTTGGCCTGGTGCGGCACAAACCAGTCGATGCTGTCGGCATTGAGCCCGGTGGTCTGGAAGGCGTCGACGATCACGTCGGTGATCATGCCGACCGCGTGCTTGAAGACCTCGCGGCCCTCCATGCGCAGATGGCCGACGGTCTGGGTCGAGGACGGACCGCCGTCGACGAACAGCTTTGCCTTGTGGCGGCCGTCGGAGCGCAGGTGAGTGGTCACGACGCCGCGGTCGGTCGCGGCATTGCCCGGCTGCTCCTGTGCCTCCAGCACCACCGCGCCGGCACCGTCGCCGAACAGCACGCAGGTGCCGCGATCATTCCAGTCGAGGATGCGCGAGAAGGTCTCGGCGCCGATCACCAGCGCGCGCTTGAAGGCGCCGGTGCGCAGGAAATTGTCGGCGGTGGCGAGCGCGAACACGAAGCCCGAGCACACCGCCTGGAGATCGAACGCCGCGCCATGGTTGATGCCGAGCGCGTGTTGCACCGCGACCGCGGTTGCGGGGAAGGTGTTGTCAGGCGTCGAGGTCGCAAGCACGATCAGCTCGATCGACTGCGCGTCCACGCCGGCGTCGCTGAGCGCAGCCTGCGCCGCCTTGATCGCCAGATGCGAGGTGAACTCGCCCTCGGCCGCGATATGCCGCTCGCGAATGCCGGTGCGCTGCACGATCCATTCGTCGGACGTGTCGATGCGCGCCGCCAGCTGGGCGTTGGTCACCACCTGCTCCGGCAAATAAGAGCCGCAGCCCAGCACGACCGAACGAATTTGAGTCACGAAACAGCCTCCTGCGCGGTCTGCACGGAACTAAGTGCACCACCCTCGCGGTTGAGCATCTGATTGATCTTGTTCAGGAGATCGTAGTGAGCCATCTCATARCCAACATCGATCGCATAGGCAAAGCCTTCGGAGCTGATTCCACCATGGCTCTTGACCACGATCCCGTTCAATCCAAGGAACACGCCGCCGTTGGACTTGTTCGGGTCCATCTTGTCCCGCAGGGCCTTGAAGGCGCTGCGCGCCAAGAGGTAGCCGAGCTTGGACAGCCAGCTCCGCTGCATCTCGTTGCGGAGTAATTCCGCCATCTGCCGTGCGGTTCCCTCGGCGGCCTTGAGCGCGATATTGCCGCTGAAGCCTTCGGTGACGATGACGTCGGCCAGCCCTTTGCCGATACCATCCCCCTCGACGAAGCCGAGATAATCGAGCTCCGGCAGGTTCACCGCACGCAGCCTGTCCCCGGCCTCGCGGATCTCCTCGTGCCCCTTGATCTCCTCGGTCCCGATATTGAGCAGGCCGACCGTGGGCCGGGGCTTGTCGAACAGGACGCTCGCCATCGCGGCGCCCATGACGGCGAGCGACACCAGATGGTGTGCGTCGCCACCGATGGCGGCACCGAGGTCGAGCACGACCGATTCGCCGCGCTTGGTCGGCCATACCCCGGCAATCGCCGGGCGGTCGATGCCCGGCAGCGTGCGCAGGTGGAAGCGCGACATCGCCATCAGCGCGCCGGTATTCCCGGCGGAGATCACGACATCCGCCTCGCCCTTCTTCACCGCGTCGATGGCGAGCCACATCGAGGATGTCTTGCGGCCGCGCCGCAGTGCCTGGCTCGGCTTATCATGCATGGCGACGGCGACGTCGGTATGGATGATCTTCGAAGCGGCCTTGAGGGCGGGATGCTTCTCGAGCTCGGGCTCGATCTTGGCGCGGTCCCCGACCAGCAGGAATTCGATCTCGCGATGCCTGTGAAGCGAGATGGCGGCGCCTGGAATGACCACGGCGGCGCCGACGTCGCCCCCCATGGCGTCAAGCGCGATGCGAACCTTGCTTGGCATAAAAGTCCTGGAAACCTGGTCTGGTGCGGTCTTGAACGAGCGGTGCCGCAAAATGGGTCCGCCATGGACATGGCGACCGGTCAGGCGCCACGCGGCGCCCGGACCGGGGCGCGACAATAGCGTTTTGTTATCCCGAAACAACCTCTTGCCCCCAGCCTTTTGCATTCGGGGCGACCCGCGGGCGGCGGCGAAAATTCACAATAAGCGCATTGAAATCAAACAGATATAAGCTCCTTTCAAAGCATCCGGACAGGCATCTCACGCTCCCCGCAAAGCGATCCCCACCGGGAATGCCCAGCTATTTGCCTTTCTTCTTGTCCTGGAGCGCCTTCAGCGCCGCGAACGGATGGTCCTCGGGGTCCAGCGCGGTGACCTCGGCCTCGAACTTGACGCCCGGCTTGCGCGGATAGGGATCGACCGCCAGGAACAGGGCATCGGTGGCAATCCGGCCGAGATCGATGATGCCGTTCACGATTGCCTCCGGCGGATCGATCACCTCCGGCGGCTCCGCGTCGTCCTGCCCCTCCTCGATCAGGTCGGCCATCTTCCGAACCTCGGCTTCCGGGGCAAACACCAGGTCGACGTCTTCCTCGATCTCGCTCTCGATCGGATCGAGGGTGACGACGCAGGTCTGGCCGATCCGGGCGCGGACGTGCCCCGTAACCTGGATCCGGCCGCCGCTCTTGGGGACGACCTCGAAAGCAGCCTGGGCGGAGAGCACCTCCCGCAAGCCGCCGACCTCGGCGATGGCCTGCAGTTCGGCGACTGAAGCCTCGAGCTTGCGGTGCAGGCCGGTGTCGGGGATCTGCGCGACGATGACGGGGGACCGCCAGGGATCGGGTCTGGATTCGGCGTTCGGTCGGCTCATCGGGTGATGTCCTCAGTGAGCGCTGGGGGATACTTGAAGGATGCGCACAGCAGCGTGGCCTCGTCGGTCCGGCCGAGATCGGCCTCGGTGGCCCGGGCGTAGGCCGCGAGCCGCCGCGCCTGGTCCATGCCGGTCCCATTCAGGATATTCTTGCAGATGGCGGCTRCCAGCGCCTCGCCGCCGCCTTCGATGGCCTGGTCATAGGCCTGGACGCGGCCGTAAAACGCCTCGCCGAAGGCCCGCATCCGCTTCGGCACGGTCTGGTCGCCTATCCCCATCTCGCGCAGATTGTCGTCCATATCCTCGCAGAAACGGTCGAACAGCGCCTGCGACAGCTCCGTGGCGCCTTGGCCCTGGTTGGCGCCTTGGTTGACGCTCTGGACCGTGCGCAGGCGTCGCAGCAGCAGCCAGAGATGCAGCAGCAACAGATCGAAACGCCCGTTAACCGTATCGGGCACGCCCAAGTCGCGGTAAAATATGGGTTCTCGCGCCTGCGTCACGATCATGCCATAGATGGCTTCAATGGTGCCGCGCGGGGCTTGCCGGGGTTTCCTGAAGTGATTGAACGGCCAAACCATTGTGGGTTCCGCAAGCGGGCGTGCGCGTGTTGCAATTGCAGTCTCCGCCCGGTACTTCAGCGCCTCGCGCGACGCAAGGGGACGGAATCAGTTCCACGATGACGATAACGAACCAGACCAGCCTGCGCGCCAACAAGCCGCGCGGCCTTCATGCACGCTGGCGCGGTTTGCGCATGCTCGCGGCCGTCGCCCTGGTCGGCGCCGCCCTTGCCGGCTGCACCGGCGAGCAGTTCCAGAAGGGTTACATCCTGCCGCCCGGCGCGCTGGAGCAGATTCCGATCGGCGCGAGCCAGGACCAGGTGCTGATCGTGATGGGCACCCCCTCCACGGTCGCAACCCTCGACGGCGAGGTGTTTTACTACATCTCGCAGCGCTCGGAGCGGATGGTCGCCTTCATGAACCAGAAGGTGGTCGACCAGCGCGTCATCGCGGTCTATTTCGACAAGAATCGGCGCGTGCGCCGGCTGGCGAATTACGGCCTTCAGGACGGCAAGATCTTCGACTTCATCAGCCGGACCACGGCGACGTCGGGTCAGGAGATGAACTACCTCACGCCGCTGTTCAAGCTGCTCAGCTTTAACTGAGTCTTCAGCCTGCGGCGTCGTGCCGCCCTCCGCGCGGCACTTGCCGTCGCGTGCGGCTTGCCGTTGCGCGCCCGGTTCCATACGCTCCCTGCAAAACAAGAAGCAGGGAGTGGATTCGTGCCCAAGACTTTGTTGTCCCGCCGTCGCGTGCTCGCCGGTGCTGCCGGCCTCTCGGCCGCAGCGATCCTGCCGCGATCGAGCCTGGCGGACTGGAAGCCCACTGAAAACGTCCGCATCATCGTGCCGGCCGCGGCCGGCGGCTCGACCGACGTCATGGGCCGGCTGCTGGCCGCGCATCTGCAGACCGCCTGGGGCCAGTCGGCGGTCGTGGAGAACCGCTCCGGCGGCGGCGGTACGATCGGCACGGCCGAGGCCGTCCGCGCCAAGCCTGACGGCCACACCATCCTGATCGGCAACCCCGGGCCGAACGCGATCGCCTACAGCATCTTCAAGAACCTCACCTACAAGCCGGACCAGCTCCAGCCGGTCTCCAACATGATCCGGATCCCGAACATCGTCTCAGCGCATCCGAAGACCGGCATCAAGTCGGTCGCCGAGCTGATCGCATATCTGAAGACCAACCCGGACAAGCTCAGCTACGCCTCGTCCGGCGTCGGCCAGAGCCCTCACCTCACCGGCGCCTGGTTTCTCCAGCTCACCGGACTGAAGATGACGCACATCCCGTTCCGCGGCGCGGGCCCCGCGCTCCAGGCCGCGCTGGCCGGCGACATCCAGATCCTGTTCGACAATCTCTATCCGAGCCTGCCGCAGGTGCAGAACGGCACCCTCACCGGCCTCTGCGTCACCACGACCGACCGTAGCGACCTCGCGCCGAACCTGCCGACCATGCGCGAGAGCGCGCCGGAGCTGGCCAATTTCGACGTGTCGTCGTGGTTCTCGGTGTTCCTGCCGAAGGGTGTGCAGCCCGCCGTGCTGGAAGCGCTCAATCTTCAAGTCAAGGCGATGCTGGAGCGCGACGACATCAAGAAGAACATCGCCGCCATGGGCGCCCGCGCCGACTACGGCACGCCGCAGCAGTTCGCCGACTTCGTGGACGCCGAGACGAAGAAGTTCGCCGGCATCATCCAGAAGGAAGGCCTGCAGATGGACGTGCAGTAGGCACCACATCCGTCATTGCGAGCGCAGCGAAGCAATCCAGACTTTCGCCGCGGGAAGATTCTGGATTGCTTCGCTACGCTCGCAATGACGTGGTGAGAGCCTCCAGCCCATCAAACAAAAACCCCGCGGCTCGCGCCGCGGGGTTTTGTCGTGTGTCGCTTGCGCCGTTCAGTGCGCGAGGATCGCCAGCAGCAGCAAGGCCACGATGTTGGTGATCTTGATCATCGGGTTCACGGCCGGTCCCGCCGTGTCCTTGTAGGGATCGCCGACGGTGTCGCCGGTCACCGCCGACTTGTGGGCATCACTGCCCTTGCCGCCGAAGTGACCGTCCTCGATGTACTTCTTGGCGTTGTCCCAGGCGCCGCCGCCCGAGGTCATGGAGATCGCGACGAACAGGCCCGTCACGATCACGCCGAGCAACATCGCGCCCACCGCGGAGAACGCAGCCGACTTGCCGGCCGGGCCGCCACCCGCGATCGCATAGATCACGAAGTAGACGAAGATCGGCGACAGCACCGGCAGCAGCGAGGGGATGATCATCTCCTTGATCGCCGCTTTGGTCAGCAGGTCGACCGCCTTGCCGTAATCCGGCTTGTCGGTGCCCTGCATGATGCCCGGCTTTTCGCGGAACTGCCGGCGCACCTCCTCGACGATCGCGCTTGCCGCGCGACCGACCGCAGTCATGCCCATCGCGCCGAACAGATACGGCAAGAGGCCGCCGAACAGCAGGCCGACAACCACGTAGGGGTTGTTGAGCGAGAAGTCCGGATTGACGCCGGCGAAGTACGGATGGTGCGCGGAGTCCGCAACGAAGAACTTGAGGTCCTGGTTGTAGGCCGCGAACAGCACGAGGGCACCGAGACCGGCGGAACCGATCGCGTAGCCCTTCGTCACCGCCTTGGTGGTGTTGCCGACCGCATCGAGCGCGTCGGTCGACTTGCGCACCTCCTTCGGCAGGCCCGCCATCTCGGCGATGCCGCCGGCGTTGTCGGTGACCGGGCCGAAGGCGTCGAGGGCGACGACCATGCCGGCCAGCGCCAGCATGGTGGCCGTCGCGATCGCGATGCCGAACAGGCCCGCCAGGCTGTAGGTGACCAGGATGCCGGCGATGATGACGATCGCGGGCAGCGCGGTCGCTTCCATCGAGACGGCGAGACCCTGGATCACGTTGGTGCCGTGACCGGTCACCGACGCGTGGGCGATCGACTTCACCGGCCGATAGTCGGTGCCGGTGTAGTATTCGGTGATCCAGATGATCAGCGCGGTGACGACGAGGCCGACGATGCCGCATTGGAACAGCGACATGCCGGTGTAGTCGACGCCGTCGAGCTTGCCGAAGCCGATCAGATAGTAGATCACGCCAGCGATTCCGATCAGCGACAGGATGCCGGTTGCGATCAGGCCCTTGTAGAGGGCGCCCATGATCGACTGGCTCGGCCCGAGCTTCACGAAGAAGGTGCCGATGATCGAGGTGATGATGCAGATGCCGCCGATGGCGAGCGGCAGCGTCATCATGTTCATGAGGATCGGCGTCTTGGCGAAGAAAATCGCCGCGAGCACCATGGTGGCGACCGCAGTCACCGCATAGGTCTCGAACAGGTCGGCGGCCATGCCGGCGCAGTCGCCGACGTTGTCACCGACGTTGTCGGCGATGGTGGCCGGGTTGCGCGGATCGTCCTCGGGGATGCCGGCCTCGACCTTGCCGACGAGGTCGCCGCCGACGTCCGCACCCTTGGTGAAGATGCCGCCGCCGAGACGGGCGAAGATCGAGATCAGCGAGGCACCGAAGCCGAGCGCCACCAGGGCGTCGACCACGAGACGGCTATCAGGCGCCAGTTTCAGCGAGTGCACCAGGAAGCCGAAATAGAGGGTCACGCCGAGCAGCGCGAGACCCGCCACCAGCATGCCCGTGATGGCGCCTGCCTTGAAGGCGAGCTCGAGGCCGCCGGCAAGCGACGTGGTCGCTGCCTGGGCGGTGCGCACATTGGCGCGAACCGAGACGTTCATGCCGATGAAGCCGGCCGCCCCCGACAGGACGGCGCCGATCAAGAAGCCGATGCCGACGTAGAGACCAAGGAAATAGACAAGCAGGACGAAGATGACGACGCCGACAATACCGATCGTCGTATACTGGCGCCGCAGATACGCCTGCGCGCCTTCAGCGACTGCGCCTGCAATTTCCTGCATGCGCGGTGACCCCGCATCCGCACTCAACACCGAAGACGTCGCCCAGATCGCGTAGACGATGGAAAGCACTCCGCAGAGCACTATCAACCATAATGCTGTCATGTGATTTTTGCCTCAGATCCTTGATGTACGTACCCCCGGCGCCTTTTGTTTTTCCGTCATGCGGTGGGCGCCCTTATGTTGAACAGGGCCGCCCCTTGCACGAAGGTGTGGCCCTGGTCGGTCACAAGCTTRCCAAAATCAAATTGAGGGTGCAACGCCGGATGAGGTCGAAAAAGCCGATCTCGGCAAGTATTTAGGCCAATTCTGGTGCGTTTGACCGACGGCTTGACGCAACTCCGCGAGGCGCCTCTCCGAAACCGGCGAGGCTTGGCCGCGGCCACGCCTATGCGGCCGACCTCACGGGATGGCGAGACGCTGCCGCCAGTTCCAAGGTCTGCCCGTCGGCTGTCGTGCGTCGGTTGAAGATCTTGACGTCGTAGACGCTGCCATTGGGGCCAGCCTCCAGCGTCACCGAAACGGCCTGCTCGGGCTTGAGGACGCCGAGCGGCACATCCTGGTCGGGCAGGATGAGCGTCGCCTGCTCATTGACCAACACCACGACAAGATGGCCTTTCGCCATGTTGGCCTTCGACAACCCGCGCAACTGGCCGTGATAAGGCTCCCGGGTCCAGGCCGATGGCAGGCCGGGATCGACCACGACATGGATGTTGTTAGTCCCGGGATGCAAGGTGAGCACCATCTTCGACTGATCCGGCTTCCATTGCATGGACATCGACGGCATGGTTTTCCAGAGACAATTGAACGCGGCGCACTCGTCCGGCAGATTGTCGTGGATCGTGCAACCCCGGCCGGGCTTGCAATGCGAGCACCATTTGCCAGCGGCCTTGCCGAGCTCGACCACGTTGTAGACCTTGCAACAGAGCGTGCAGCTTCCGCACTCCCTCCCGGGAACAATCTGCGCCTCGTTCAAACCCGCAACGGCCGCCGTCATCGAATCAAATCCATTGGCTGCATTCGCACCAACGGTTCGGATACATCTACTTGCTTTCGTCGGGGTTGCGGCAAGCGGCGACCGGCAAATCCGGACAGATCGGGCTTGAGGCGAGTCGAATTCAGAAGTGGCTGTAGGACAGGCGCTTCAAGGTCAGTTCCTGACCCTGCCCGTCCAGGAAGCGCGGCTGCTCGCGGCCCGCGACGATCGTGCCGATTGCTGTGACGGCCACGCCTGCCGCCCGCCCCGCGGAGATCAGCGCATCGCTCTCGGCTGGTGGTACCGTGCACAGCACCTCGTAATCGTCGCCGCCGGCAAGCAGCGTCTCAACGCAAATAGCGTTGCGCGCGATCAGGCCGGCCGCAGCAGCCGAGAGCGGCACGTTCGCGACGTCAACCGTGGCCGAGACGCGCGACGCTGCACAGAGTTTCGCCAGATCGCCGGCGAGCCCGTCGGAGACATCCATCGCGGCCGTCGCGTGGTCACGCACGGCCTGCGCCAGCACATTGCGCGGCTGCGGCACGCGATAGCGTGAGACCAGCACCTCCTTCGCTTGCGGTTCGGACGCGAGCGCCCCGGCCGCGGCGCCGCCTGTGAGCACGTCGAGGCCGAGCGCGGCGTCGCCGATCGTTCCCGTTACCAGGATGCGGTCGCCCGGCCGCGCGCCGGTACGGCCGACCATCCGTCCCTTCGGCACGCGGCCAAAGGCGGTGATCGAGATCATCTGCGGCCCCGGCGTCGACACCGTGTCGCCGCCAAGCAGCGGGCACGCGAAAGCCCTGCTGTCCTCGCCGAGCGCATCGGCGAACGGCCTGAGCCAGGCATCCTCCTTGCTGCGCAGCGCCAGCGTCAGCACGAAGCCGGCGGGCGCCGCGCCCTTGGCGGCGAGATCCGACAGGTTCACCCGCAGCGCCTTGCGCGCGATGGTGTCGGGCGGATCGGTGGCGAGATAATGCACGCCTTCGACGACGGCGTCGGTGGTGACGACGATGTCGTCGCCGGACGAGGACAGCACCGCGGCATCATCGACCAGCCCGAACGCGCCGGGGTCAGTCGCCAGCGGCTTGAAATAGCGCGCGATGAGGGAGTCTTCGGCGGAGGGGTTTTGAGAGTCTGCCATCGGCCTTAGCCACACCCAATGCTGTCATCGCCCGGCAAAAGCGCGAAGCGTGTCTTCAAAGAAGACACCGGGCGATCCAGTATTCCAGAGACGGTCGTGTCAAATCGATAGGCCGCGGCGTACTGGATCACCCGCCTTCGCGGGTGATGGCAGCGGAGTATGGGGCAGCCGCATCGCATCTCTTCACCGCCCTCGTGGATAACTACCCCCGCCCGAACTCGTCGCCGCGGAACTGGCGGCCGATCTGGTCGAGCACGGCGTTGACCATGCCGGTCTCCTCGCGGTCGACGAATGCATTCGCAACGTCGACATATTCTGACACGACGACGCGGCCCGGCACGTCCTTGCGATGCTGGAGCTCATAGGCCCCTGCCCGCAGCACCGCGCGCAGGATGGCCTCGATCCGCTTCAGCGGCCAGCCCTTCGACAGCGCCTCGTCGATCAGGGGATCGAGCATCTTCTGGTCGCGCACGACGCCGGAGACCACGTCGCGAAAGAAGGCCGCTTCGGCCGGCAGGTAAGTATCGCCCTCGACCTCGTTGCCGAGCCAGTGGCTCTCGAACTCCGCAAAGATGTCGTTGATGCCGGCGCCGGCGATGTCCATCTGATACAGGGCCTGGACGGCCGCGAGCCGCGCCGCACCGCGCCGGTTCGCTTTCTTCTCGGTGCCGGCCGGCGGCTTTTTGCTGTGATCGGCCATGATCAAGCCCGCGCCAGCCGGCGCTTGATGCGCAGCATCGCAAGCGCGGCGCGCGCGGCATCGCCGCCCTTGTTGAGCTCGCTGGCGCGCGCCCGCGCCCAGGCCTGCGCCTCGGTGTTAACGGTAAGGATGCCGTTGCCCAGCGGCAGCTTTCGCAAAACCGCAAGATCCATCAGCGCGCGCGAGGATTCCTGCGAGACGATCTCGAAATGGATGGTGTCGCCACGGATCACGCAGCCGAGCGCGATCACCGCGTCATAGGGCTTGCCGTTCGCCGCCGCGGCATCGATCGCGATGGCGACCGCCGCCGGGATTTCCAGCGCGCCGGGAACCGTGATGACGTCATGCGTCAGACCGGCCGCCTTCAGCTCGGTCACCGCGCCGTCCAGAAGCGCATCCTGGAGATCGTCATAGAACCGCGCCTCGACAATCAGCGCGCGTGCGCCGGAAATGTCGGTCTGGTTCTTCAGGGGTGCGCGTCGCGCGTCTGCCATCGTCTAAATCCGTTCTACAGAGGTCGGCGCTATGTAGTCGCCGGACGCATGTAAGCCAAGTTCAAAAGACACTGTCATTCCGGGGGCGATGCGAAGCATCAAGCCCGGAATCTCGAGATTCCCCGGCGCGCAATTGCGCACCTGTGGTCTGGTCCTTCGGACCATCCCGGAATGACGGCTCAGCCGTCACTTCATTTCCGTCAGCCGCGCGGCATAGCGGGCCATCAGGTCGACCTCGATATTGACCTCGGCGCCCGCTTTCCAGCCGCCGATCGTCGTGACCGTCAGCGTATGCGGGATGATCAGCACCGAAAAGGTCACGTCTCTCACCGTATTGACCGTCAGGGACACGCCGTCGAGCGTGATCGAGCCCTTGGTGGCGATGAAGCGCGCGAGCTCCCGCGTGGTCGAGAGCTCGAACCGCGCCATATCAGGCAGGTCCTCGCGACTGACGAGGGTGGCGACACCGTCGGCGTGGCCGGCGACGATATGGCCGCCGAGCTCGTCGCCTATCTTGAGCGCGCGCTCGAGATTGAGCCTCGTGCCGACCTTCCAGTGCCTTGCAGTCGTCAGCGCCAGCGTCTCGGCGGCGGCATCGACGTCGAACCAGGTTCTGCCGCCTTCGACGCCGGAAGCAACCACCGTCAGGCAGACGCCGTTGCAGGCGATCGAGGCGCCGTCGGCGATGGTGGTCTGATCGTAGCGGCAAGCGATGCGCAGCCTGTGCAACTGGCCCTGCGCTGTCGGCGTAAAGCCGACGATCTCGCCGATATCGGTGACAATGCCAGTGAACATTACGCGCGCTCGTAGATGGTGAGAGTATCCTTGCCGAATGTCTCGCTAGCATGAACCTTATAGGCCTGCGACTGCGTGATTTTCGACAGGGGCAATGCATCGAGCGCATCGACGCCGCCCGGGCCGACCCCTTCCGCTCCGCGGAACAGCCAGATCTCGTCGGCGAGGTCGGCCGCGACGAAGGACGCCGCGACACGGCTGCCGCCCTCGACCATCAGCCGCGTGATGCCTTTCTCCGCCAGCACATGCAGCACGGCCGAAAGATCAAGCCCGGAAGCGTTTCCTGGTGGTACGCGGATGATCTGAGCGCCGGCCGCTCCGAGCCGCGTGGCGGCGGCGGCTTCCGCAAGCTCGGAGCCGATCACCCAGAGCGGCGTCTCCCGCGCGGAACGACCAAGCTGGCTCGCGGCCGAAATGCGCAGATTCTGGTCGAGCACGACGCGTATGGGAGAACGCGCTTCCATGCCCGGCAGGCGACAGTTGAGCTGCGGATCATCCGCCAGCACCGTGCCGATGCCGACCAGGATGGCGTCGCTCTGTGCGCGGAGCAGATGCACGCGATTGCGCACGGCCTCGCCCGTGATCGCAAGCGGCTTGCCGCCAGCCGCACCGATCTTGCCGTCAGGCGAGACCGCGAGCTTCAGGATCACATGCGGGCGCTTGTCACGGATTCGGCGAAAATGCCCGGCGTGGTCGAACGCGGCCTCTGCCGCGCACAGACCCACCTCCACCGCGATGCCGGCCGCGCGCAAGCGCGCATGACCCTGGCCCGCGACTTCCGGATTGGGATCCTCGATCGCCGCGACCACCCGCGTGATGCCGGCGGCGATCACCGCGTCTGCGCAAGGCGGCGACTTGCCGAAATGCGAGCACGGCTCCAGCGTGACATAGAGGGTGGCGCCTCGCGCGGCCTCGCCGGCCCGCCGCAGCGCTTCGGGCTCGCCATGCGGTCGCCCGCCTGGCTGCGTCCAGCCGCGGCCGATGATGACCCCGTCTTTCACGATGACAGCGCCCACGGCAGGATTGGGCCAGGTGCGCCCCTGCCCGCGCTTGCCGAGCGCCAGCGCCAGCTGCATGAAGCGGCGATCAGCGTCCTTGGACTCGCGGGCCTTCTGCGCGAACTGATCCTCCAGGATCCGGAAGATCATTTGCGGATCGCGGCGAGCCGCGCTTCCTCCTCACCGGAGAGCTCGCCGAGCACGTCGGCGAAATCCTTGGCCTCGCGGAAATTGCGATAGACCGAGGCAAAGCGCACATAGGCGACGTCGTCGAGCGTGCGCAGATGCTCCATCACGGTCTCACCGATCACCTCGGAGGAGATCTCGGCCTCGCCGCCGGTCTCGAGTTCGCGGACGATGGTGGAGACCATCTTCTCGACCCGCTCCGGCTCGACCTGCCGCTTGCGCAAGGAGATCGACACCGAGCGCATCAGCTTGTCGCGGTCGAACGGCACGCGGCGGCCGTTGCGCTTGATCACCGTGAGCTCGCGCAACTGCACGCGCTCGAAGGTGGTGAAGCGGAAATTGCAGGCGACACACACGCGCCGCCTGCGGATCACGGAAGAATCCTCGGTCGGACGCGAGTCCTTTACCTGCGTATCGAGACTGTTGCAGTTCGGGCAGCGCATCCGTTTACCCTAGACCTTACTGATAGATCGGGAACCGATCGGTGAGCGCCTTGACCCGTTCCTTGATCGCGGCTTCGACCAGCGGCGCCTTGCCGTCGTCGGACTGCGCGATCGCGTTGAGGACCTCGGCGATCATGCCGCCGACCTGCTGGAACTCGGCGACGCCGAAACCACGGGTCGTCGCCGCCGGGGTGCCGAGACGCAGGCCCGAGGTGACGAAGGGCTTTTCGGGGTCGAACGGAATGCCGTTCTTGTTGCAGGTGATGGCGGCGCGGACCAGCGCCTTCTCCGAGACGTTGCCCTTCAGGCCCTTCGGCCTGAGGTCGACCAGCATCAGATGGTTATCGGTGCCGCCGGAGACAATATCGAACCCGTGGCTCTTCATCGCCTCGGCCAGCGCCTTGGCGTTCTCGACGACGTTCTTCGCATAGATCTTGAAGTCCGGACGCAGCGCCTCGCCGAAGGCGACCGCCTTCGCCGCGATCACATGCATCAGGGGGCCACCCTGCAGGCCCGGGAAGATCGCCGAGTTGAGCTTCTTGGCGAGCGCCTCGTCGTTCGAGAGGATCAGGCCGCCGCGCGGACCGCGCAGCGACTTGTGCGTGGTGGTGGTGGTGACGTGGGCATACGGCACGGGCGAGGCATGCACGCCGCCGGCGACGAGACCGGCGAAGTGCGCCATGTCGACCAGGAGGTACGCGCCGACGCTGTCCGCGATCTCGCGAAAACGCTTGAAGTCCCAGGCGCGCGAATAGGCCGAGCCGCCGGCGACGATCAGCTTGGGCTTGACCTCTTCGGCCTGCTTGGCGACCGCGTCCATGTCGATGATCTGGTCCTCGCGGCGCACGGTGTAGTGCGCCGCTTTGAACCACTTGCCGCTCATGTTGACGGGCGAGCCGTGTGTGAGATGGCCACCGGCCGCGAGGTCGAGGCCCATGAAGGTATCGCCGGGCTGCAGCAGCGCCAGAAACACCGCCTGGTTCATCTGGCTGCCGGAGTTCGGCTGCACATTGGCGAAGTTGGCGCCGAACAGCTTCTTGGCGCGATCAATCGCGAGGTTCTCGGCGACGTCGACCCACTCACAACCGCCATAGTAGCGCGCGCCCGGATAACCCTCTGCGTACTTGTTGGTCATCACCGAACCCTGCGCTTCCAGCACGGCACGGCTGACGATGTTCTCGGAGGCGATCAGCTCGACCTCATGGCGCTGCCGGCCGAGCTCGCCCTTGATGGCGGCGGCGATTTCCGGGTCGGCCTGGTCGAGCGAGGCGGTGAAAAACGAGTCGGGCGCGGAGGCGGTTCTGGCTGAGGTCATCTTGCGAATATCTCCACCGCCGCAGCCTTTTGGCGGGCTACGGGCGGTCTGGTGTGGCGATCGGAAGCGGCGAGCGCGATCTACCACATCACCCGCCCCCGGCCAAGTATTTGCGGGTCGAGAGCGAGAATTATGCCAGATATGGTGGGGATTGAAGGATCCGGGCGAGAGGACGGCTGCTTGAACCGTCCGCCCCGGTCAGTCCTGAAGGGTCCGATTTGGACCTTAAAATCCGTGCCGATGCGGGCCGGACCTGCCCCTACAGCCCGGTATACCCCGCCTTCACGGGATCGACGCTGCCGTCGAGCTGGCGCAGATAGGTCAGTCCGCACACCGTCAACCTGTGGGTGTCCTTCTCGCCGGCTTCCATCAACGTATTGAGGTAGTTCGTGACCTTGGCCCGTGCCTCCGCGCTCGCCGCGGACGTGCGGTTCGCGAGCAGGTCATAAGTCTGCATGATCCGGTCGATGGCAGCTTCCATATCACCCTCTGGTTCTGTCGAATTTTGGGAGTTTTGATCAGGCAACCGCGCGGGCCCCGGACTGGGCCTCGAACCGGCCAATGGCCTTGTTGGCGAGCCTGATCTTGTTCAATTCGCCGTGCTGGAGCAGCTTGATGATGATCTCGAGCAGGCTTTCGTTGGTGACCAGCGTGTCGGGAATCGCGCCGGAGCGGCGGAGGTAGTTGGCTGCGATGGCATAGGCGTCGCTCACGAGTTCGACGTTCATTGCCTGAAGCCCGCGCTCGACCAGCATCGCATCCTCCGATCCGCAGTAACAACTGCGGTGCGGGGAACTGGTTCCGCCTGGCCGGCAATTATTTCGCAGTCGCGAAACGACAAAACGCACCGGTCCGGGGCAGAGCCGGGCCGGCGCGCTTGGGGAGGTCAGGCACGTTCGGGAGGCTTGCCGGTCTTGTTATGGGCCGGCTTGGCCAAGTCCCGTCGCAAAGAACTCAGAGACGATACAGGATCTGGTCGGTCCAGAACCGCTCGAGGCGGTGCAGCGACTTGTTGAGGGTCGAGAACTCCTCGCCCGAGATGCCGCCGACCTGCTCCACCGTCTTGACGTGCTTCTGGTAGAGGGAGTCGACGATGCGGCGGACTTCCTGGCCCTGCGGGGTCAGGCGGATGCGCACCGAGCGGCGATCGACGCGCGAGCGCTGATGATCGAGGAAGCCGAGCTCGACGAGCTTCTTCAGATTGTAGGAGACGTTGGAGCCGAGATAGTAACCGCGCGTGCGCAGCTCGCCCGCGGTCAGCTCCTTGTCGCCGATGTTGTAGAGCAGGAGCGCCTGGACCGAGTTGATGTCCGCACGGCCGCGGCGATCGAATTCATCCTTGATGACGTCGAGGAGCCGGCGATGCAGCCGCTCCACCAGAGTCAAAGCTTCCAGATAGAGCGACTGCACCGAACCCTGCTGGCCGGAGACGCGCTCTGCGGTATCTGCCGCAGTTGCGACGGCTTTCATCATGACACTTCCCCTGTTGTCGTTTTTATCGACACTCATTCGACGAAACTTTTGCTCCGTCTGATAGGTGCAACTTAAGGGGGGCGTTTGAAGATCGGCTTAAATAAGAGAATAAAGAGATCATGAATTTAAGACAGTGAATTGCGGATTAAGCCTGTGTCACAAGGGCTTTTCGCAACCGTCTGTTGACCCTCGCAAGGTCCTGTTCACCCTCCGTCCGCCACCTCTGTCGCATTCCAGTACAGGGCCGCCCCGTTTCGAAACGGGCGCGTAAGAGCTGTGGCGGAACGCACGGAGTCAATGAAAAGTTACCTCGAATTTTAGGCAACCAACGGTCAACCAAGCCACGACTTTGGAAATGCCGCTCTCGTGTCCCGGACAAGCGCAGCGAAGCGGAGCGCAGAGCCGGGACCCAGAAGCCGCAAACGAGATCGTGGAGAGCTGGGCCCCGGCTCAGCAGCGCATCACTGCGTGCTGCGCTGCGTCCGGGGCACGAGAGAGTGTGAGTGTGCGTTGAAATCGCAAGCGCGCTACGGCGGCCGCTCGCGCGCGGCCATCCAGGCGAGCGCGAGATAGGCGGCGAGCATGAAGGCTTCGACACCGACGACGATCAGGCTGCCGCCGTAGATGCCCGGGAACATCAGTTCGATCACCGCCATCGACACCACGGTCGTCAGCCACACCACCGCGCCCCAGGGCGTCGCAAGCCAGAGGCCGACCGCGGCAACGAGCTCGATCACGGCGAAATAGACCGTGGCGGCCTGCCAGGCCATCGACTGGTTCTCGAACGCCTCGTCCTCACCGCCGACGAAGCCGGTGACCTGGGCCCAGTGATAGAGGCCCTTCAGAATCGACAGCAGCGCCATCACGCGCAGGAACAGCACGAGCCGGCGCGTCCAGACATTGTCGTCGGACTCGGGGCGCTCCGACGAGATCGCCGCCACCGACATCGCGTTGTCTCTGGCGTTGTCTCTGGCGGCGTCCCTGGCACTGGCGCCGTCGCGGGCCGCATCGCGGGTGGAGATTTCGGACATGGTCCCCTTCTGGCTGCTTCGCCCCGCAAAATCAATCGGCTGCCCGATTGACCTCAATTTTGCCTTGCGGCAGGTCAAGCCGCGGTGACGGGAACCATGCGAGCTGGTATAAGAATAATTCCAGCCGGAGGAAGAATGATGGCGATCAAATACGGACGTCCGATCGAATTGCGCGAGGTTTCGCGCCGGGATGGCGCCAGTGCCTCCCCTGCCCTCGATCTGGCCGTCCGCCCGCGCCGCAACCGCAAGGCCGAATGGGCCCGGCGCATGGTGCGCGAGAACGTGCTGACCACCGACGATCTGATCTGGCCGCTGTTCCTGATCGACGGCAACAACAAGCGCGAGCAGATCGCCTCGATGCCGGGCGTCGACCGCCTCAGCGTCGACCAGGCCGTGCGCGAGGCCGAGCGCGCCATGAAGCTCACCATCCCCTGCCTCGCGCTGTTTCCCTACACCGACCCGTCCCTGCGCGACGAGGAAGGCTCCGAGGCGACCAATCCGAACAACCTGGTCTGCCAGGCGGTGCGCGCGATCAAGAAGGAGTTTCCTGACATCGGCATCCTCTGCGACGTCGCGCTCGATCCCTTCACCAGCCACGGCCATGACGGCCTGATCTCCGACGGCAAGATTTTGAACGACGAGACGGTCGCGGTGCTGGTGCGTCAGGCGCTGGTCCAGGCCGAAGCCGGCTGCGACATCATCGCGCCCTCCGACATGATGGACGGCCGCGTCGCCGCGATCCGCGAGGGGCTGGACCGCTCTGGCCTGCTCGACGTGCAGATCATGGCCTATGCGGCCAAATACGCCTCCGCCTTCTACGGCCCGTTCCGCGACGCCATCGGTTCGGCCAAGACGCTGACCGGCGACAAGCGCACCTACCAGATGGACAGCGCCAACACCGACGAGGCGCTGCGCGAGGTCGATCTCGACATCTCCGAGGGCGCCGACATGGTGATGGTGAAGCCCGGCATGCCCTATCTCGACGTGGTCCGGCGCGTGAAGGACACCTTTGCGATGCCGACCTTCGCCTACC
Source organism: Bradyrhizobium sp. 2TAF36 (assembly GCF_052114925.1). NCBI lineage: Bacteria > Pseudomonadati > Pseudomonadota > Alphaproteobacteria > Hyphomicrobiales > Nitrobacteraceae > Bradyrhizobium > Bradyrhizobium sp. 2TAF36. Next base: position 36,684 of record NZ_JBFRFR010000022.1, read on the forward strand.
AGGTCTCCGGCGAATACGCGATGATCGCAGCCGCCGCCAACAATGGCTGGCTCGACGGCGAGCGCGCAATGATGGAGAGCCTGTTGGCGTTCAAGCGTGCCGGCGCCGACGGCGTGCTCAGCTATTTTGCGCCGAAGGTGGCGGAGAAGCTGCGGAGCCAAACGTAAGGTATCGCGGGGTGGGCCAAGCGGCTTGTCCGCCGTAGCTCGAAGAGCGAAGGCGGAAGCGTGCCCACCATGCCAGCTAGCGATCGCGGAACGATGGTGGGCACGGCGCTAACGCGCCTTTGCCCACCCTACGACGCCTTCCCTGAACGACAGCGGTAACAGCCCCGCCCCCGAATTGCCGGAATATTTCGGCTTGTTGACGCCCGCACGCCCTTGGCACGGGGATGACTTGCTCCCATGTCCTGCCACGGGAGTTTCCCTTGGGAGAACGGACTATGTCGTATTCGGACTCGCGCAATGCCTGGCGCAATGACGGCGCCATGCAACCGCACGCCTTCGATCCCTATCTGCACCCGGAATTGTTCCGTGGCGTGGCAACGCGGCGGGCGTTCGCGTTCCTGATCGACATGGTCGTGATCTCCGTTCCCGTGATCCTCGGCTACATCTTCATCGCGCTGTTCGGCATCGTCACGCTCGGCATCGGCTGGGCGCTGTTCTGGCTGGCCTGGCCGGCCTCCGTTGTTTGGGCGATCGTCTATTACGGTGCCTGCATCGGCGGTCCGTCGTCCGCGACGATCGGCATGCGCCTGATGGATCTGGAGTTGCGCACCTGGTACGGCGCGCCCGGCTATTTCGTGCTCGGCGCCACCCATGCCGTGCTGTTCTGGGTGACGGTCTCGTTCCTGACACCTTTCGTGGTGCTGGTTGGGCTGTTCAACGGCCGCCGGCGCCTGCTGCATGATGTCGTGCTGGGAACGGTCGTGATCAACAATTCCGTCCGCGCGCCTGTGCCGCAGGCGGCAAGGACCTACTGAGAGCCTGATGATCAAGAACCTATCAACCAGGACCGACTAAACTGACTGATCTGACCTGCCGAGTAGACCGATTGACCGGGGGCCTTCGTAGCGCGATGTTAATGCCCACTTTGGAGGCCCACGACGTCCCTTGACCCAGCACTCGCGCGACACCCCCCAATTTTACCTCACGGCGCCCTCTCCCTGCCCGTATCTGCCGGGCCGGCATGAGCGCAAGGTGTTTACGCACCTCGTGGGGGAGCGCGCAGGTGACCTCAACGACCTCCTGACCCATGGCGGGTTCCGCCGCAGCCAGTCGATCGCCTACCGGCCGGCCTGTGACCAGTGCCGCGCCTGCGTCTCCGTCCGGGTGGTCGCCAACGAATTCCGCCCCTCCCGGAACTTCCGCAAGGTGATCGCGCGCAACGCCGACATCATCGGCGAGCAGCGCAGTGCGGTGCCGACCTCCGAGCAATATTCGGTGTTCCGCGCCTATCTCGACTCCCGCCACCGCCATGGCGGCATGGCCGACATGACCGTGCTCGACTACGCCATGATGGTCGAGGACAGCCATGTCGAGACCCGCATCATCGAGTACCGCAAGCGCGGCCCCGACAGCGGCATCACCGGCCGCGGTGAGGAGCTGATCGCGGTGGCGCTGACCGATGTGCTCAGCGACGGCCTGTCGATGGTCTATTCGTTCTTCGAGCCGAGCCAGGTCAGCCGGTCGATGGGCACCTTCATGATCCTCGACCATATCGCACGGGCGCGACGTCAGGGCCTGCCCTACGTCTACCTCGGCTACTGGATCGAAGGCTCCAAGAAGATGGACTACAAGGCCCGCTTCCTGCCGCAGCAGCGCCTCGCGCCGTCAGGCTGGCTGCGCATCGATGCGCAAGGTGACGCGACGTCAGAGCCGCAGGATTAAGGGAGCGGTGGTTCGACGTCCCGCGGCGAGAATAGGCCCGTGCTTGCGGTCTGCAATTTCCGTCCTGTTCGCACTGTCGTTGATCATCCCGTCGAGCATCGACGCCCATGCCTGTGACGCCGGCCACAAGGACTATTTTGGCCGCTGTATCGCGGTGACACCTCTGCCCCCGAAGCTTCGCGCGTTCCTCAAGGACTACGGCCAGCCGATCGGCAAGGCTGGCGAGGTCGCTGATCTCTTCGCGCCAGACCTTCCCTTGTTCGACAAGCCCGAGCCTGGCCGCAAAATCATTCACACGTGGCGGCGCCCGAACGCCAACGTCGAATCCGAAGCCCGGATCGAGGACGTTCTTCCCGACTTCTATGTCGTGACAGTGAGCGTGTACGAAGGCCCGACATCATGCGGGATCGAGGAGTTCAAGCAGAAGGGACCGAAGACGCTGCGGGGTTACGGTCCCGAAGACCAGCCCGCAAGGACTGCCCTCGCTCTGGAAGTTCAAGCATATGAGTGGACTCTGCTAGCGGCCATAACCGCAAGCGCACTCACCCGAACAGCGTATCCACCAGCAACTTCACGTTCAAAATCACGATGATGCCCGCGACGATCCACGCGATCGCGGCGACGTATGGCGGTATCGCGAACTTGCCCATCTTGCGCCGATCCGAGACGAAGCGGACCAGCGGGATCACGGCGAAGGGCAACTGCATCGACAGCACGACCTGGCTGAACACCAGGAGATCCGCCGTGCCGCGCTCGCCATAGATCGCGGTGACGACGATCACCGGCACGATAGCGATGCCGCGCGTCAGCAATCGCCGCGCCCAGCTCGGCAGGCGCAGGTCGAGAAAGCCCTCCATCACGATCTGGCCGGCGAGCGTCGCCGTCACCGTCGAGTTCAGGCCCGAGGCGAGCAGCGCAATCGCAAACAGCGTCGAGGCGATACCGAGGCCGAGCAGCGGCGACAACAGCTCGAAGGCCTGGCCGATTTCGGCGACGTCGGAATGGCCGCTCTTGTGGAAGGTCGCGGCTGCCACGACAAGGATCGCTGCATTGATGAACAGTGCCAGCATCAGGGCGATGGTCGAGTCCGTCGTCGCCCATTTGATCGCCTCGCGCCGGCCGGTGTCGTTGCGCTCATAGGCGCGCGTCTGCACGATCGAGGAGTGCAGATAGAGATTATGCGGCATCACGGTTGCGCCGATGATGCCGATCCCGATGTAGAGCATTTCCGGGTTGGTGAAGATTTCGGTCTTCGGCATAAAGCCGTGCAGGACTTCCGCCATCGGCGGCGCGGCGGCCACGATCTGGACCAGGAAGCAGACCGCGATCACGACAAGCATCGCGATGACGAACGCTTCGAGGAAGCGAAAGCCGCGGTTCATCAGGAGCAGCAGCAGGAACGCATCGAGCGCAGCAAGCAGCGCGCCGCCGATCAGGGGAATGCCGAACAGCAGTTTGAGCGCGATCGCTGTGCCGATGACCTCGGCGAGATCGCAGGCGATGATCGCCGCCTCGCAGGCGAGCCAGAGCAGGAAGTTCACCGCCGGCGAATAGGTCGCGCGGCAGGCCTGCGCGAGGTCGCGGTCGGTGACGATGCCGAGCCGCGCCGCCAGCGACTGGAGCAGGATCGCCATCAAATTCGAGAGCAGGATGACCGAAAGCAGCGTGTAGCCGAACTTCGACCCTCCGGCGAGGTCGGTCGCCCAGTTGCCGGGGTCCATGTAGCCGACCGAGACCAGATAGCCGGGGCCGACAAAGGCGAGGAATCGCCGCCACCACACCCCCGCCGTGGGGATGGCAATCGTGGCGTTCACCTCGGCGAGGCTCTTGGTAGCAGGCGCATCAGTGCGCCAGCCGGCGGCATCTTGGGTCAAATCGGGGGAGCGGGCATCCATATCAGCACAATACCGAAGTCGAAGCTTATTGCAACTCATTTGCAACTGCATCTAGCCGCATGAGTTCCCGGCGCGGCGGTTATTGGCCGCCCTGTCGGGAAGCGGGTGGGTTTGGCCGTCCTCGGGGGCGGATACTGGCGGCAACACGACTTTGCAGGAAATGCGCCATGTCAAACCCGCTTCGCCTCCCAGACACCTTCAACCGCCTCGCCTGGTCCAACCTGGCGGCGCAATCGGCCGAGCAGATCGCGCTGGCCGCGGCCCCCATCGTCGCCGTGCTCACGCTGGGTGTTGCGGAAGGCCAGACCGGCCTGCTCCAGACCGCCCTCACCCTGCCCTTTGTCCTGTTCGCCATTCCGGCCGGCCTACTCGCCGACCGCATCTCCCGCCGCTCGCTGATGGCGGGTGCCGAAGCGCTGCGCGCGGTCGCGCTGGCGGCCATCGTGCTGCTGCTCACACTTGGCGCGCTCAATTTGCCGCTGCTCGCTCTGCTCGGCTTTGCCGCCGTATGCGGCACGGTCGTCTACAGCGTGGCGGCGCCGGCCCTGGTGCCCTCGCTGGTGAGCGCGGAGCTGTTGCCGTCGGCAAATGCCCGCATCGAGCTCGCCCGCACCATCGCCTTTGCAAGCGGGCCTGCGCTCGGCGGCGCACTGGTCGGCTGGTGGGGCGCGAGCCCGGCCTTCGGCTTCGCCGCAGCGCTTTCGGCCATCGCCGTCGTGCTGCTCTCCGGCATCTACGAGCCCACCCGGACGCCCTCGCCGCGGCGCCATCCGTTCCAGGACATCCGGGAGGGCGCGGCCTTCGTGTTCCACCATCCGCTGCTGCGGCCGGTGTTCATCACCCAGTTCATCTTCAACACCGGCTGGTTCCTCCAGATCGCCGTGTTCGTGCCCTATGCGGTACGCCATCTCGGCCTGACCGCCGCAGGCGTCGGCACCGTGCTGACGATGTACGGCGTCGGCATGGTGATCGGCGCGCTGTTCGCCACGCGCGTGATGAAGCGCATCGCCTTCGGCACGGTGGTCGGCCTTGGCCCGGTCACAGGTTTCGTCGCTGCGGTGGTGATGGCGCTGACGGTGCTGGTCCCCTCCCCCTGGCTCGCAGCCTTGAGCTTCTTCCTGCTCGGGGTCGGGCCGATCCTGTGGGTGATTTCGACCACGACCCTGCGGCAGTCCGTGACGCCGCCGCGCCTGCTCGGACGCGTCTCCGCCATCAACATCATGAGCTACGGCGCCCGCCCGCTCGGCTCGGCGCTGGGCGCGATCGTCGGCGGCCTCTGGAGCGCGGAAGCCTGCCTGTATCTCGCAGCCGCCGTGTTCGGCGTGCAGGCGCTGGTAATCTGGCTCTCTCCCGCCGTGGCGCTGGATCGGCAGCCCGCCATGGTGGGGGACGAAGTGCCGGCGCGGTGCTAGTCCGGTACGCAATCAGTGGCGATGGCCCGCGCCAGTCGGGCAACCGCCGGCGCAATGGTCTGCTGCGGGTAGCCGCTGAAGCCCAGCATCAGCGCCGACTGCGCCGGGGCCTCGATATAGTGGCGGCTCATCGCGCGAACGGTGACGCCGTGGTCGCGAGCGGCCCGTTCGATCTTCACGTCGGACAGTCCCCGTCGCGTGTAGGCAACCAGGTGCATGCCCTGGTCCGGCGGCTCGACCGACAAATGGTCGCCCAGGCGCCGCCTCAGTGCCGCAACGAGGGTATCGCGCTGGCGGCGATACACTTCCCGCATTCTGCGGATGTGGGCTGCGAAATGCCCCTCCTCCATGAAGGCCGCAGCAACGGACTGGCAGAGGCTCGACGGTTGACGGTCGATCAGATAGCGCGCGGCAACGAAATTCCGCACCAGCGGGTGTGGCAGCACGGCGTAGCCAAGCCGCAGTCCGGGGAAGAGCGCCTTGTTGAGAGTTCCGACGTAAATGACACGGCCGGCCTCATCCAGGCCCTGAAGCGAAGCGAGGGGACGGCCGCCGTAGCGGAATTCGCTGGCGTAATCGTCCTCGATGATCCAGGCGCCGGACTCGCGGGCCCAGGCGAGAAGTTCGAGGCGGCGCGCCATCGACAGGGGAACGCCTGTCGGAAACTGGTGCGAGGCCGTTATGAAAACTGCGCGCGCCTTCGGGGCGCGGCGGATCCCTTCCGTGACGTTGACGCCGTGCTGGTCAACCGGGATGGCGCAAACCTTCGCGCCTGACGCAGCGAGCGTAAGACGGGTCAGGGTATAGCCGGGGTCTTCGATCCAGACCTCCTTGTCCGGCCCGGGCATGACACGTGCGGCGATGTCCACGGCTTGCTGCGTGCCGGCGGTGATCACGATCTGATCGACCTCGCAGCGCACGCCGCGTGCGGCCCGAAGATAGTCGCAAACCGACTTGCGCAGCTCCAGCAAGCCACGCGGATCGCCGTAGCCGAGATGATGTCGCTCAAACGATCGCAGCGTGCGCGCCGTGAGTTTGCGCCACAATTCGGCGCTACGTGCATCCAACAGCGTGCGACCCAGGTTGAAGGGACGCTCGTCATTCTGCGTCGTCACATCGACGAAATCGCCGAGGCCGTGAAAGGAGGCCGCGCCTGCCGCGGCCGGTGCCGCCCGCGTCTTGCGGCCATGAGGCGCGGCAAACGGTTCAGGCAGATCGGACGCAACGTAAGTCCCCGCCCCCTTCCTGCCGAAGGCATAACCTTCGGCCAGCAGCTGCTCGAAAGCCGAAACAACTGCGGTACGCGAGACGCCGAGCTGCGCCGCAAGGTCGCGCGTCGAGGGCAACTTGGCCGCCGGACGAAGCGCTCCGGACAGAATTGCCGATCGTAGCTCGAGGTAGATTTGGCGGAATACCGGCGCCTCCGCCGTGCGGTCGACGCTGAAGGAATAGAGTTCTGCCCAGCTCTGCCTGCTCTTCACGGGTCCTCGTCCGACAGGGTGAGCCGCACGTCGGGAAGTGGTATGCTGCAATAGGGCCAAGTGGACCTTTGCTCAAGACCACTATTTTTCTATCCTGTTTCGGATAACAAGGAAACCTGAAATGTCCGCTCATTCGGATGGCGGCGCGGAGCGTCTTGCACCATGAGTTCACCGCAAATCCGTCGCGAGGACCGCGCCATGTCGCAGGAGCGGATCCTGGAGATGCTGGCACGCGGATATGCTGGCCATCTTGCGACAGTCAGCGAGGACGGCTTTCCCTACTGTATCCCGCTCCTCTATCTCTGGCTCGACGGTGAGGTGTATCTGCACACGACAGCCGCCCGGGGACATCTGCGCGCAAACATCGAGCGAGATCCCCGCGTCTGCATCGAGATCGATGAGCACGAAGGTGTCTTCGACTATGGCCGGTTCGAATGCGATTCCGGTCTCGCCTATCGAAGCATATGCCTGTTCGGCCGCATCAGGGTCGTGGGCGACACGGGCATCAAGCAGCGGTTCTGCGAAACGTTGATGGCCAAATACGGCAAGCCGGATACGACGCGACCGAAGGGGTTCTTCCCGCGGCTCGACATCATCACCGTCTACGCCGTCGCCATTGAGCGCATGACCGGCAAGGAGACTTCGATGCCGCCGCTTTCCGAACAATGGCCCGCCAAGGATCGAACGAAAACGCCCAATGTCTCGGCCCCTGCGATCCGCCGCTAATTCGCCAGATATCGCTCGTAGCTCCCGGTCACCGGCTCGCTCGTATCGACCTCAGGATCGAGCGTGTAGAGGTCCTGCGCGCGGCCGATGCCGCGCAGCGCGTAGCGCCCGGTGGAGACGAGGTAGCGACGGCCGGTGGCGTCCAGGCCCTTGTAGAACTCGGCCGAGGCCAGCAGCTCGCGGTCGACCGAGCGGCTCATCGAGGCGATGCGACTAACCTCGTTGACGGTGGGGCCGACGACGGTGAAGTCGAGCCGGTCCGCGCTGCCGATATTGCCGTAAAAGACCTCGCCGACATGCAGGCCGATATAGGCCGACGTCGTGGGACGGCCATCGGCCTCCCGCCGCTTGTTCAGCGCAGCGACGTTCTTGCGGAACAGATGCTCGGCGCGTAGCGCAGCGCGCCGCGCGTCCGACATGTCTTCCCCCCAGAACATCGCGAGCACGCCATCGCCGATCAGCTTCAGGACGTCGCCGCCGGCATCGTGGATCGCGTCGATCACGGCCTGGGCATAGTCGTTGAGGAACGGGATGATCTCGTCGGGGCCGATGCTCTCGCTGATCCCGGTCGAGCCGCGCAAATCCGAATACCACAGCACGGCATTGATGCGCTCGGTGACGCCGCGTGTGATGCGCCCGCCCAGCACCTGCGCGGAGGCATCGCGGCCGAGATAGACGCGGCCGAGGGTTCGCGCGATGTCGACCTGCTGCGCCGACTTGATCGCGAGCCCCAGCACCGGCACGAGATCGCGCAGAGCTTCGAGCTCGGGTTCGGAGAAGCCGCTGTCGCGGCGCGTGGTCCAGCAGGAATAGAGGCAATCCATCAGGCCGAGCGCGCCGTTCTCGCCGAAGCGATGCACGAAGGCGAGATAGTGCTTGTGGCCTTTTTCCGCGAGCTCGCCGATCTGTGAGAAATCCATCGACGGCGCGTCGGCAAGGTCGATCACCCTCTCGTCCTCGCCGTGCTCGAGCATGTGGAAGAACACCGAGCGGCGCCAGCTCTTGGCGGCATCGCCTTCGGCGGTCGAACCATATTCGAACACATCGCTCTCGTTGCTCTGCCGGTCGCTCCACCGGAAGCCGCGGCCCTCATAGATCGGATGCAGCGTGTCGATCACGACGAGCCCGCGCGAGAGTTCCAGCCCTTCGGCGCGGCAGCGCTCGCAGAAGCCGCGGAGCAGCTCGTTTTCGGGCAGGCCCGTCAGCCCTTGGCCCGTCAGCCAGTTCATCAGCGCGAGGCGCGAGGTCAATTGCATGCGCCATTATGGCGTGCATTCGTGACGAGCGAAAGGCCACGCGCGAACCGTGCGCAACCAAGGCTCCCGTCCGCAGCAGATCGAATATGCCGCGGACGCTGTTGACGCGCTCTCGCCACGGGCCGCAAATGCAGCCGATGGCACCGCCGCAAACCGAGACCAGAATCGCACCGAGATGAGCCAGCGCCAGCTTCCGATCATCCTGGCGCTCGGCACCACGCAGACCCTGGCCTGGGCTTCCAGCTACTATCTGCCGGCGCTTCTCGCCGATCCCATGGCGCGCGACCTCGGCGTCTCCTCCAACTGGATCTTTGGCGCGTTCTCGGCCTCACTGGTGATCTCGGCGATGCTCGGCCCGCGCATCGGGCGGCAGATCGATCTGTTCGGGGGCCGGCAGGTGCTGTCGGTCTCGAACCTGACGATGGCCGCGGGTCTCGTCCTGCTCGGCCTCTCGCACTCATTGGCGGTGATGGCGTTCGCCTGGCTCGTGCTCGGCATCGGCATGGCGATGGGGCTCTATGACGCCGCCTTCGCCGCGCTGAGCCGCATCTACGGCACCGAGGCGCGCAGGCCAATCACCGGCATCACGCTGATGGCAGGCTTCGCCTCCACCGTCGGCTGGCCCCTCACCGCCTGGGGCCTGTCCCATATCGGCTGGCGCGAGACCTGTTTTGCCTGGGCGGCCGCCAATCTCCTGATCGGCCTGCCCCTGAACTTCTTCATGCTGCCGGCGATCAAGGGCGCCGGGCAGGCCGCGGCGACGGCCGAGAAGCCGCATTTGCCGCTCGACCGAACCATGGTGCTGCTCGCCTTCGTGTTCGCGGCGGTCTGGACCGTCACCGGCGCAATGGCCGTCCATTTCCCGCGCCTGCTGGAGGCCACAGGTGCGACGCATGTCGAGGCCATCGCGGCCGGCGCGCTGATCGGCCCGGCACAGGTGGCCGCGCGCATTCTCGAAGCGGGCTTTCTGAGCCGCTTCCATCCGCTGTGGTCGACGCGCCTTGCCTGCGTCACCCACCCGCTCGGCGCCGCAATCCTCGCCATCTTCGGCGCCCCCGCCGCAAGCGCGTTTGCACTGCTCCACGGCTCGGGCAACGGCATTCTCACGATCGCGCGCGGCACGCTGCCGCTGTCGATCTTCGGCCCGAAAGATTTCGGCTACCGCCTCGGCATCATCGGCGCGCCGGCACGGATGGCGCAGGCCGTGGCGCCGCTGGCCTTCGGCCTGCTCATCGACGTCATGGGCGCCAAGGTGCTGATGGTCTCCTCCGCGCTCAGCCTCTCGGCGCTGGCCGCGCTGTTCCTGATCCGCGCCGAACGGCGCCCGGATTGACCGCGCAGCCCCTTTCGCGCACAAGCGGGCCATGAGCGAAGACAACAGCCCGCCCCGCACCTTCAAAGGCCTGCTGCGCTGGGCAACCACGCCGCCACAGGCCTGGGGCGTCTATCTCCTCGCCATCATCCTGGTGTGGCTGCTCTCGTTCTACGCCGGCACGCTCAAGCCGAAGAAAACGCCGGACGCCAGCCCGCCCCCGGTCACGGCACCGCGCAGCTAGGCCGGCTTCGCCTGGCTGGTCGCGATCCAGATGCCGGCGAACACAGCAACCAGCCCGATCAGAAGGTTTGCGGTGATCGGCTCGCCGACGAGCAGCGCCGCCAGCAAGGTCGCGGCAATCGGATTGACAGTCATGGTATTGGCGACGCGGGTCGGCGTCGCCCGCGCCAGCGCCATCACCCAGAGGATGAAGGCGAGCGCGCCGCCGCCGATGCCGAGATAGATGCCGGCAATCCACTGCCCCGTCGTGAAGTGATCGAGCGCCGCAAAGCTGCCCTTCACGAACCCCGCCAGCACCAGCAGGGCGGCGCCCGCGCCCATACCGACGGTGAGAAAGCCAAGCGCGCTGGAGCGCTGCATCAGCGGGCGCGACAGCACGTTGTAGAACGCCATGCAGAACACGGCACCGGTCATGATCAGTTCGCCGCGCCAGGCGCCGGGCGGGCTCTGGGCGAGCCCCGCGGCCAGCGCGGCTGCCACACCGAGCACGGCGATGCCGACGCCGATAATCTTGCGCGCCGTCAGCCGCTCGACGCCGAGGATCGCACCGACGACCATGGTGTGGAGCGGCAGCGTCGCCAGCGCGAGACTGGCGCGCGCGGCGGTCGTGTAGGACACCGCGATATTGTAGAGGATGAAGAACAGGCCGAAGAAGCAGATGCCGAGCAGGGCCACCGCCGGCCAGTCGGGCCGCTGCGGCCAGCGCACGCCAAGCAGCAGCGCGCAAGGCAACAGGCAGAGAAAGCCGATCCCCCAGCGCAGGATCGCCAGCAGAACCGGATCGGCGCCGCCGACGAGATAGCGGGTGATCGCCGCGGCGGTGCCGCCGAGGCTGCTGGACGCCAGCGCGATCGCAACCCCGGCCCACTCTCCCACGATCATCTCCTGTCGCGGAGCTTTCCTGGGCCGTAGCACGCTGCTGCTGCCAGCGTCATGGCAGCAGCCTCGGCGCAAACGTTAGTCGTAAAACTCAGGCGCCATCTTCTGGCTGTCGCGCTGGGCCTTGTCGTGGTTGATCCAGAGCTGCGCCTTCTCCTTGACGAGCGTGTCGGCGATCTTCTGCATCGACGCCGCGCTCTGGTCCTTGTTGGCGTTCATGCTGGGGACGCGGCGGTTGTCCCAATTGTCCTTGAAGTGGACGGCGTCGCCCGACAGCACCACCGCGCCGGTTTTCGGCAGTTTCACCAGCAGCGACTGGTGTCCCGGCGTGTGGCCGGGCGTCGACAGGATGGTCACGCTGCCGTCGCCGAACACGTCCTTATCCCCCGCGAGCAACTCGACCGGATGCGAGGGCTTGAAGCGCGGCTCGTTGTTGGCGCCGGGCCAGTCATATTCGGCCTTCTGCACGTAGAGCGTGGCCTGCGGGAACAGCTCGACATTGCCGGTGTGATCAGGATGCGTATGCGACACCGCCATCGCCTTGACGTCATCCGGCTTGAGGCCGAGCTGTTCGAGCTGGGCGGCCAACGTCTTCGGCCGGCGCCAGGTGACGGCCTTGGGATCGGCGGGGACAAGGCCATTCGGCATGGCGGCGACGGCATCGGCGATGCCTGTGTCCCACAGGAACCAGCCCTTGCTGCTGTGCTTGATGAGATAGCAGCTGTCGACGAAATCCATCGCCTTGCCCTCGTTCAGGCCGGGCGTCCAGCGCGAGATGTCCCCGGCGGTGCCCTCCCCGCAATTGAGGACGTAGAGCTTTTCGACGCCCGATTTCTCTGACTGCGCAACGGCCGCGTGGCCGGACAGAGCCAGCGCGGCGACGGCGAGAGCAAACTTCATCCTGGGCATCATCCTTGGTCCCTCTTGCAGAGCCGTGTATGGCTGCGACCGAGGATCAACCCCGGCCGCGCCGCCGAATTCCGTTTCGGCAGATCACATCAATGCGGGCAGGTCTCGACCTCGACCGTGACGTGGCTCAGGCCCTTCAGCCCAGCGAGCCGCTTCTTATAGACGGCCGGCTGCTTCGGCTTGTCCGACACCAACGAGACCAGCACGGCGCAATGGCCGGGGCCGACCTGCCAGAGATGCAAGTCGGTGACGCGGTCCTCGCCGACTTCCATCCGCGCGCGGATGGTGCGTTCGAGCTTCTCGTCGGCGCGCACGTCGAGCAGCACCGCGCCGGATGACTTGACCAGGCCGAACGCCCAGCTCGCGATCACGGCGCTGCCGATCAGGCCGACGGCCGGATCGGCCCAGACCCATCCCGAATACATCGCGACCACCAGCGCTGCGATCGCCAGCACCGAGGTCGCCGCATCGGCCATGACGTGGACATAGGCCGCACGAAGATTGTTGTCGTGATGATGGTGGTGATGACCGTGATCGTCGTGATCATCATGCGCATGCCCATGGCCGTGGTCATGGCCGTGATGATGGTGATCATGGCTGTCGCGCAGCAGCCACGCGCTGGCGAGGTTGACGCAGAGGCCGAGGGCGGCGACCGCGATGGCCTCGCCATAGACGATCGGCACCGGCGTGAACAGCCGCAGCACGCTCTCATAGGCGATCTCGACCGCGATCAGGCCCAGGATGATCGCGCTGGAGAAGGCCGCGAGGTCGCCGAACTTGCCCGTGCCGAAGGTGAAATGCGCATTCCCCAGGTGCCGGCGCGCGAAACGGTAGGCGAAAGCAGCAATGCCAAGCGCGGCCGCATGCGTGCCCATGTGCCAGCCGTCGGCCAAAAGCGCCATCGAGCCGAACAGCGAGCCGGCAACGATCTCGCCGACCATCATGACCAGGGTCAGGACGACCACGAGCCAGGTGCGCCGCTCGTTCTCATCGTGCTTCTCGCCCAGAAAGACGTGGTCATGGGTCCATTGCTCGGTCGAATGGGAATGCATCGAAAAGTCTCCGAAAGGTCCGGTCCGTTGACCCGCAATATAGACCTGCGGAATGTCCGGGCAAAATCAAGTCAACGAGCCGATTGACAGCCCGGGGCGGTTTCGTTGTAATGACGCTCATGGGGACTGAGCGATCTCCCCACGAGGCGACAAGCCCAAGTATCGCGTCCCGTTTGTTTCTACGAGGGCGCATCATGTCTTCCTACACAACGATATCATCTGACAAATTGGCACGGCTGATCGGCACGGCGAACGCCCCTGCCCTGATTGACGTGCGCACGGACGAGGATTTTGCCGCAGACCCGCGACTGATCCCCGGCTCGATCAAGTTCAGCCACAGCAACGTTCCGGACTGGGGCGGCGAATTCTCCGGCCGTTCCGCCATCGTCGCCTGCCTGCGCGGCGAAAAGCTCGCACAGGGCACGGCCGCCTGGCTGCGCCAGCTCGGCGTGCAGGCCGAGACGCTGGAAGGCGGTTTCGAGGGCTGGAAGAACGCAAAGCTGCCGCTGGTCGATGCTGCAAAACTGCCGCCGCGCGACGCCAAGGGCCGCACCGTCTGGGTGACGCGGGCCCGGCCGAAGGTCGACCGCATCGCCTGCCCCTGGTTGATCCGCCGCTTCGTCGATCCCAACGCGGTGTTCCTGTTCGTCGCGCCCTCTGAAGTGGTCGCCGTGGGCGAGCGTTTCAACGCGGCGCCGTTCGACATCGAGAACGTGTTCTGGAGTCACCGCGGCGAGCTCTGCACCTTCGACGTGATGATCGAGGAGTTCGGGATCGCAACACCGCCCCTGCTGCGGCTCGCCACGCTGGTCCGTGGCGCCGACACCGCGCGGCCCGACCTCGCGCCGGAAGCCCCCGGCCTGCTCGCGGCCTCGCTCGGGCTGTCGCGAATGTACGACGACGATCTTGAACAGCTCGAAGCCGGCATGACGCTCTACGACGCCTTCTACCGCTGGTGCCGCGACGCGACGGCCGAGACCCACAACTGGCCGACCAACAAGGTGAAGGCGTGATGGACACCCGCGCCAATCAAACGGGAGCTGATGCCGGTCACGGCATCAGCTTCAGTGAAGCCTTCCGAGTCTGGCTTCGCGTCGCCTGCCTGAGCTTTGGCGGGCCCGCGGGCCAGATCGCGGTCATGCATCGCATCCTGGTCGAGGAGAAGAACTGGATCTCCGAAGGCCGATTCCTGCATGCGCTGAACTACTGCATGCTCTTGCCGGGACCGGAGGCGCAGCAGCTGGCCACCTATGTCGGCTGGCTGATGCATCGCACCGCCGGCGGCCTGATGGCGGGCGGGCTCTTCATCCTGCCCGGCATCATCGCCATCATGGGCCTCAGCTACATCTACGCGGCTTTCGGCAATGTCAGCTTCGTCGAGGCGCTGTTCTTCGGGCTGAAGGCGGCCGTGCTGACCATCGTCCTCGAAGCCGTGGTGCGCGTCGGCAAGCGCGCGCTGAAGAACCGCATCATGATTGCACTCGCCGCAATCGCCTTCGTCGCGATCTTCTTCTTCGCGGTCCCCTTCCCGATCATCATCATCGCCGCCGGCGTGATCGGATATGTCGGCGCGCGGGCCGGCCGTCCGGAGTTTGCCCCGGCGGCTCACGGTCCCGGCGGCAGCACCGCGGTGATCGACAGCATGCTCGGCGAAGCCGTTCCCGAGCATGTGCGCCCCAACACCGCGCGCGCGATCCGCGTCGGTGCGCTCTGGCTCGCGCTCTGGCTGGTGCCGGTGATTGCGTTGCTTTTGATCCTCGGGCAGGCCAGCATGTTCAGCCAGATCGCGCTGTTCTTCTCGAAGATGGCGCTGGTCACGTTCGGCGGCGCTTATGCCGTGCTGGCCTATGTGGCCCAGCAGGCGGTCGAGCATTATCACTGGCTGAAGCCGCACGAGATGCTCGACGGTCTCGGCATGGCCGAGACCACGCCGGGTCCGCTGATCATGGTGCTTCAGTTCGTCGGCTTCATGGCCGCCTATCGCGATCCAAGCGGCCTGTCGCCGATGCTTGCAGCGACGCTCGGCGGATTGCTGGCGACCTGGGTCACGTTCACCCCCTGCTTCCTCTGGATCTTCGTCGGCGCCCCCTACATCGAGCGCCTGCGCGGCAATACGGGCCTCGCCGGCGCACTCGGCGCGATCACCGCCGCCGTCGTCGGCGTGATCCTCAACCTCTCGATCTGGTTCGCGCTGCACACGCTGTTCCGCGAGACCGTTCCGGTGCACGCTTTCCCGTTCGCATTCGACAGGCCGGTGCTGACGAGCGTTGACGTCCCGGCGCTGCTGCTGTCGATCGCGGCCGCGACCGCGATCTTCCGCTTCAAGCTCGGCATGCTCACCGTGCTCGCCGGCAGCTGCGCCGCGGGCGTGGTGCTAAGGCTGGTGGGCCTGATCTAGGCCGCGGCAGCCGCACGACCGGGGTCGAACTCTCCGTCGCGCGGCTCGAGCAGGCGCGACGGTTGCTCCGCGCCCGGCTGCGCCGAGGGACGCTGCGCGGCATCGCAGGTGCCGCGCCACTGCTCGATCAGATCGAGATTCGAATTGGTGCGGAGCGAGTCCTCCAGCGCCGGCATCGCGCTGGCGCCATCGGCCCCCTGCAAAATCCGATCGAACTCCTCGGACCTTCCCTGGAGTCGCGCCTGCCACGAAGCCCACAGCAGCGAGCTCGCCGTGCGGATACCGTGCGTGCGTAGCTTTTCGCGTGCGCTGCCTCCTTCCTTCGGCTTGGGCTGCGGCCCAAGCTGCGTGTAGAGGATGGCCTGGTCGGTCCAGTCGATGATCCGCTCCGGCGGAAGGCGCGTGTTGAGCAGGAGCTCGACGATGTCGGCAGTCGCCATATTCGGGACGTTCTCGATGTCCTCCTCCTCGAGCCTGACCTCGTGCCAGACGGTGAGACCATCGAGATCGCTGATCGGCAATTGCGAGACCATGCTCGGCAAGATGAGGCCCGCCGCCTTCTTGAACATCTGCTCCACGACCTGCCAGAGCACGCGCGGGAATACGCCGAAGACGAAGCCGGCGAGCAGAAGCAGATGGTCGTTCGCGCTAGACACAGCCGTGAAGGTCCAGATCCCGATGACGGCCAGAATGATGCGCAGCGACACCGCGACATAGGCGCTGCCACCGAGATCCTCCAGGACGTAGCGGCGAAACAGCATCTGGAGCGAGAAGAAATAGGCGCCGAGGAACGCGAGCTGGACCGGCGTGCCCGACGGCGTCAGTGCCTGCACGCCCGGACTCACGGTGAAGACAACGTCGGCCTGATACGGCGGCAGCGTGACAAACCAGCCGAGCGAAATCAGCACCGTGGCGAGCAAGACCGGGACCGTCGCAGTCGAGAGTGTCGTCACGCCGCCGGTATCCGCCCTTGAATATTTGCCGAGACGGCCGCTCAGCACATCCGCATAGACGTTCGGCGCAAGCTCGCCATAGATGGCTTCGAACTTCTGAAGATACCCCTGAACGCGACGTCCCCGGATCGCCGCATCCTCGTTCCGCACCTGGCGCAACAGCCCCAGACGATCGAGATTGACCAGGTATTCGTTCAGCAGGCTCGCCTTGCGCGTTCCGACGAAGAGATACCACATTGCGCCGGGCAGCAGGCACACCACGGCCAGGAACACGCCGCGCAGCACCGTGTACTGGTAGAATTTGCCGAGCGAGGCAACAATGGCCACGATCGACACCAGCACTAGCATGAAGAATATGAAGAGCCCCGCACGTGTGGACGCCTTGCTCTCTCTCAGCCATCGCTGCCCGATCGGCATCAGCAAGATCGTCGGGATGACGACAGCGGCGAACACCACGATCGGGATGATCACCTGGCGTGAGTCCCAGATGAAATTGCGGAGCGGCTCCACGCTGAGGACCACGATGAAAACGCCGCCAAGAAATGGAATCACCTCGAAGAACGATTCCAGCCGTTTGGCGAATCCGGATGCGGGCGCCGGAGCTTCAGAATCTGCAAGGTCCGCCTGAGCCGACTCGTCGGCGGGCACGGGTTTTGGAGTGTCGCTCATTGCCAGACCTCCCTTCATTGCGGGAACGGCGTCTGAAAATGCGAACCGCCAGCGCTTATCGGGCATGGCGTAATTTGAGCCGAACTCCGGCCATGGTGCTGGGTCAGCCAGCGCTGTCGAATGCTAGCACGACCCCGCTGTGACCGCTGTGAAGTGGTTCACCTTCGATGGCACCAGGTAAAATCAGCATCGACGTCAACGAGCCGTCATGCTCGCCGCGTGCATCGGATCCGAGCGTGACATTTGCGCCACGGCTCTACCCCAAATTGTGCACATCATGCGAATTGCACTTTCCCGAGCAGCGGCATTTCTGGCAGACAGTGCCAAGTTGTCGCAGGCGGGAATGGGGACTGACATCGGGCGTTTCGCGGTCGCTTGGGTGGGCGGGCTTTTGGCATTGGGATTTTCCAGCGCGGCCTTGGCGGCTGATCTGGCGGTGGAGGCACCTCCCCTCGCGCCCATCCCCTTCACCTGGACCGGTTGCTACGTCGGCGCACACGTCGGCGGTGTCGTCAGCGACGACCGGACCACCAACTCGCTTGGAAACTCTGTCTCCTTCAGTTCAACAGGCTTCGTTGGGGGCGGACAGGTCGGCTGCGACTATCAATTTGCGACCAGATGGGTCGTGGGTGCCGAAGGCCGTGCGGCCTGGAGCAGCCTCCGCAACTCGCACGCCGGCACCGTCAGAAACCTCGTGACCGGCGTCGTCGTCCCCAGCCAGTTCACGATGAGCAACGACTTCCTGGCCTCGGCCACCGCGCGGCTCGGCTACGCGTTCGCTGATCGCTGGCTGGTGTTCGTCCGGGGCGGCGGCGCCTGGACGCGTGAAAAGCTTGACGATGCCTTCACGCCCGCTGGTGGCGTCCCCGTCAATCCCAGCGGAGCCAGCACCCGAACCGGCTGGACCGCCGGCACCGGCGTCGACTGGGCGTTCGCTCCGCATTGGTCCGCGGTTTTCGAGTACGACTATTACGACTTCGGCGACCACAGCGCGTTGCTGAGCAATGGGGCCGGCACGACCGTCAACATCTTCAGCCTGAAGGATCGCATTCACGCCGTGACGGCAGGCGTGAACTATCACTTCTAGCGCTACCGCATCATCATCCGCGCAATCGCCTCGCCGATCACCACCGTCGTGAAGTGGGTGTTGGCGCGGCAGTCGGACGGCATGATCGAGGCGTCGGCCACGCGCAGGCCGCTTATGCCTTTCACCGTACCATCAGGGTTGACCACGCCGTCAGCGTCGTTAACGCCGCTCATGCGGCAACTGCCGGCGGCATGCTGGATGTCTCCGGTCTCACGGCGCAGCAGCGCATCGAGTTCGTGATCCGGCAACGCCGCAGCTTGCGGAAGCGTCAGATCGGTGTCGGTCAGCCTGATCCAGTCGGCAATACCTGAAAGCGCCGGCTGGGAGGTGATCACGGCCAGTCGTTTCACCGCGTCCATCATGCGCAGCATGTCGCGGGGATCGGCGAGCATGTTCTCCTCGACGATGGGATCGATCGCCGGATCGGTCGAAGCCAGCTTGAGCGTGCCGCGCGAATAGGCGTTGAACAGGCCGGCGCCGATCGCTCCGGGCACGCCGATGCCGCGGTGGTTGAACGCGATCAGGATCATGTCGCGCTTGCCGCCATCGGCGAGGCCGGAGGAATAGGTCACGCAGCAATTGGTGTGGCGGGTGTCCGGATCGGTCGGCCGCAGGTTTTCGTGGAGCTGGATCGTCGCGCGAAACAGCGGGTGGTCGAAGAAGTGGCGGCCGACCGGCAGATCGCGCTCGACCGCAATCCCCATCGCATTCAGCTCATCCGCCGGTCCGATGCCCGAACGCAGCAGGATCGCCGGACTGTGGATGGCGCCGGCGCAGAGCACGATCTGGCGCGCGCTGATCTCGTGGCTGCCCTGCCCTTCGATGTGAACCCGAAGGCCGGTCGCCCGGCCGTCGCTGATCAGCACGCGATCGACCAGCGCGTGCCCGCGAATCTCGAGATTGGCCCGGCCGCGCGCCGGCTCGAGATATCCCTCGTTGGTCGTGATGCGGCGGCTGTCGCGGCTGTTGATGGGATAGCAGGCGACGCCCTCGCCATCAGGACCGTTGAGGTCGGCGCACCAGGGATAGCCGCTCGCCAGCGCCGCATCGCGCAGGCCGCGATCGATCGGGCCCCACTTCTCGGGCGGAGCGCGATAGACCGGCAGCGGTCCGCCGCGTCCATGGCCGGGGGCGTCACCAAATTCCAAATCATCCTCGATCACCGAGAACAGCGGCATCACGTCCTTGGCCGACCAGCCGGTGCAGCCACCGGCGGCCCATTCGTCGAACGCGTCGGCGACGCCGCGGATGGCAATCTGGCCGTTCATCATCGATGAGCCGCCAAGCCCCTTGCCGCGCCAGTAGAAGCGCGGCTCCTGCCCAGCCACCCGGCGCGTCAAAAGATCGGGCCATTGCCATTTCTCCTGGTACTCGCGCCTGTGGATGATCGGGATCGGATTGGGCGTCATCACCTCCCAGGGCGCCTCGTCGGCGCGCCAGTCCAGCCCCGCCTCGAGCAGCAGGACACGCCGTGCGGGATCCTCGGAAAGCCGTGCCGCAACAGCGGCGCCGGCGGAGCCGCCGCCGACAACAATGACATCGTACATCGCGTTACTTCTCAACGTTCCAGAACACCGGGATGGCGGACGGTATCAGACCACGCAGCGTGGCGCGATAGGCCGCCGGCTGCGCGAACTGGCCCCACGGGATCGCGGGCGCCTGATCGTACATGACGCTCTGAATCTCGCCGGCGATCTTCTTGCGATCCTCCTCGGCAGGCGCCTTGGCGAAGGCCTCCATCAAGGGTGTGATGCGCGCATCGCATTGCCAGCCGGTGAAGTCGGCGCAGTTGAAGGCGACCATGACGTTGGTCAGCGGCGAGCCCAGATCAAAACCGCCGGCGTGGACGCCATAGACGCTCCAGCCCTCCTTCTTGGCGCGGCGCGCCAGCACGCTCGCCCAGTCCATCACCTGGAGATCGACGTTGAACCCGGCCTGCTTCAGCCGCTCAGCTAGCACCTGCGCCGAGACGCGCGGGGCTTCGAGGTCGTTGGCTTCCATGACGACAACGGGCTCGCCGGCATATTTGGTCGCCTTCAACGCGGCTTTCGCCGCTTCAATCGACGTCTTCACGGCCGCTTCCGTGCCCGCCTTGCTCTCATAGGTGGTGCCGCAGGTGAAGAACGTCGCGCAGGGAGCGGCGTATTTGGCATCGAGCCCGAGTGCATCCAGCACCTCGCGCTGGTCGACCAGCTTCCACAGCACGCGGCGAATTTCCGGATCATCAAACGGCTTCGATGCGGCGTTGAGACGATAGGCGCCGGCGAACATGTTGCCGCCGGTGAAATTGACCAGCTTGACGCGGGAATTCTTTTCCAGCTGCGGCAACAGATCGAACGGCGCATATTGCATGAAGTCGACCTCGCCCGCCTGCAGCGCGGACGCGGCGGTCGCACCATCCGGGATGACACGGATCTCGAGCGTGTCGATGCCGACGCGCTTGCCGCCGGCGAGGAAATCGGCGGGCTCGGGGCGCGGCACATAGTCGGCGAATTTCTTCAGGATCATGCGATCGCCGGTGCGGTGATCGCCCTTGCTGTAGACGAACGGGCCGGAGCCGATGATCTCCGTGATGCGCTGGTCGCCGGGTGTTTTCGCGATGCGCTCGGGCATCATGAAGGCGACGGGGCTGACGGGATTGCCGAGCGCATCGATCACGAGGCCGGACGGCTCCTTCAGCGTCAGCACGAAGGTTTTCGCATCCGTCGGCTCGAGCGAGGCCGTGATCGCGAAGATGCGACGGCCGAGCGCGCTGCGGGTGCCCCAGCGGCGCAGCGACGCCACGCAGTCGGCCGCCGTGACCGGCTGGCCGTCATGCCATTTCAGGCCATCGCGCAGCGTGAACGTATAGGTCAATCCGTCGGATGAGACTTTCCAGTCCTGCACCATCTGCGGCTTGATGTCGCCCTTGGAGTCTTTCGCAAAGAGCGTGTCGAACACCATGTAGCCAAACGTGCGCGAAATGTAGGCCGTGGAAAAATGCGGATCGAGCGTGACGATCTCCGCCTCGAGCACTGCAACGAGATTGCCCGCCGCATGCGCGGGCGCCGCGACCAGCGCGAACCCGAACAGCGCGGGGATGAAAGCCTTCAGTTTGAACATTGTGCCTTTTGCTTCTTCTTGAGAGTTCATTTGCAGGCAAAGAAAAAGCAATGTTCGTGCCCGATCAACGCAGGCACTCATGCGCTCACGCCTATCTGCCACGCGTTTGCGCCACACTCGCTGTCATCGCCCGCGACGGCGGGCGATCCAGTATTCCAGAGAGGGGCGTGATGAAACCGAGAAGCCGCGGCGTATTGGATGCCCCGGTCAAGCCGGGGCACGACATCTGTGTTGTGGCGTCCCGGCTCTGCGCAGCAGCGTTTCACGCTGAGCGCGTCCGGGACACGAGCCTGCTTACCCGATCACCTTGCCGAACTTGTTCGACTTCGGGAAACCCTTCGGCGGCATGCGGCCGGCATCCGCACGGGTACCTTGCCACTCAGCGAGCTCCTTCATGGTCGCGGAGAATTCGCGGCCGGCGGAGTCCTTCCAGGTCAGGCCCGCCTTGGCCTCGAACACGGCGACATCGGACAAGCCGCCGTCCTTGTACTTCTGCAGGCGCACGCCGCGACCGCGGGCCATCTCCGGCACCTGGTCGAGCGGGAAGATCAGCATCTTGCGGTTCTCGCCGATGACCGCGACTGTGTCCCCGATCACCTCGGTGACCGTGCGCGCCTCGTTCGGCATGTCGACGTTGAGGACCTGCTTGCCCTTCTTGGTCGTGCCGACGCAATCGTCTTCGTTGACGACGAAGCCCTGGCCCTCGTGGCTCGCGACCAGGAATTTACGCCCGCCCTTGTTGACGAACAGCGCAACGGGAGCGGCCTCCTGCTCGAGGTCGATGAACAGACGGATCGGCTCCCCGTGACCGCGACCGCCCGGAAGCTTTGCGACATCGAGCGAGTAGAATTTGCCGTTGGTGGCGAACAGCAGCAGCTTCGAGGTCGTCTCCGCAAAGAAGGCAAAACCGAGCTTGTCGTCCTGCTTGAAGGCCAGCCCCGAGAGATCCTCGACATGGCCCTTCATGGTGCGGATCCAGCCCTTGTCGGAGACCACGACCGTCACCGGCTCGCGCTCGACGAGGGCTTCTTCCATTGCGGCGAGGTCGTGCTCGGGCGCATCCGCAAAGGTGGTGCGACGCTTGCCGAGGGGCGTCTTCGGTCCAAACATGTCGCGGACCTTGCCGACCTGCTCGCCGACCTTCTTCCACTGCTCCGGCTCCGAGGCGAGCACCGCGTTGATGCCCTTGAGCTCGGCGCGGAGGTTCTTGTCCTCGGTGCGGATCTCCATTTCCTCGAGCTTGCGCAAGCTGCGCAGGCGCATGTTGAGGATGGCTTCGGCCTGCACCTCGGTGAGCTTGAACGCCTTGATCAGCGCCGGCTTCGGCTCGTCCACGGTGCGGATGATCCTGATCACCTCATCGAGGTTCAAGTACGCGATCAACAAACCGCCCAGAACTTCGAGCCGGTGCTCGATCTGCGTCTTGCGGAAGTTGGTCCGGCGGATCAGGACGTCGCGCAGATGGTCGAGCCATTCGCGCAAGCACTCCGCGAGCCCCACGACCTTGGGGATGCGGCCCTTGATCAGCACGTTGAGGTTCAGCGGAATCTTGTTTTCGAGCTCGGTCAGCCGGAACAACGATTCCATCATCAGGGCGGGATCGACGTTCTTCGACTTCGGCTCGATCACGATGCGGACGTCTTCGGCCGACTCGTCCCTGATGTCGCCGACCAGCGGCAGCTTCTTCTGGTCCAGCAGCTCGGCGACCTTCTCGATCAGGCGCGACTTCTGCACCAGGAAGGGGATCTCGGTGACGACGACGACCCAGGTGCCGCGCGTACCCTCTTCCTGCTCCCATCGAGCGCGAACACGGAACGAGCCGCGACCGGTCGCATAGGCTTCAGCGATCGCCTGCTTGGAATCGACGCAGATGCCGCCGGTCGGGAAATCCGGGCCCTTCACCCACTTCAGCAACGCCTTGGATTTCGCGTCGGGCTTCTCGATCAGGTGCAGCGCGGCGTCGCAGAGCTCGGCCGCGTTGTGCGGCGGGATCGAGGTCGCCATGCCGACCGCGATGCCTTGCGCGCCGTTGGCAAGCAGGTTCGGAAAGCCGCCGGGCAGCACGACCGGCTCTTTCGACTGGCCGTCGTAGTTGGGCCGGAACTCGACGCCGTCCTCGTCGATGCCCTCGAGCAGAAGCCGCGCGACGTCGGTCATGCGCGCTTCGGTGTAGCGATAAGCAGCCGGGTTATCGCCGTCGATATTGCCAAAATTGCCTTGGCCGTCGACCAGCGGGTAGCGCGAGGAGAAATCCTGCGCGAGGCGTACCATGGCGTCGTAGATCGCCTGGTCGCCATGCGGATGGAACGAGCCCATCACGTCGCCGACGATCTTGGCGGATTTCTTGAACGCCGTGCCGGGGTCGAGCCGGAGCAAGCGCATGCCGTAGAGGATGCGCCGGTGCACCGGCTTCAGACCGTCGCGCGCATCCGGCAGCGCACGGTGCATGATGGTGGAGAGCGCATAGGCGAGATAGCGCTCTTCCAGCGCCTCACGCAGCGGCACCTCGTGAATTTCGGCCGGTTCCTCCGGCGGAATCAATCGTTTTCCCATGCCGCCCGGTTAAACCGTGGAAGCGAATCGGGCAAGGATCGATTGGTTCCCTCTGGGCGGCTATTGCCCTGCCCAGCCGGCGGTCACTGGCTGCTGGGTCTTGGCTTGCGCGGTGACCGGCGCATTGGTCAGGCAACGCCGGGCGACCTCGATTTCGGCCTCCGTTGCCCCCTTGGACCGCGCCCAACTCTCTGCGGCCGCAGCGGAATATTTCGCCACGTAATACCGGATCACGGTGCAGGATGCCCGGCGAAAGACACCCGGTTGCGGCTCGCCAGCCGCGGCGTCAGGCGCGAACGCAAGCAACGCCGCCGACACGGCGAATCCCTTGATCAACAT
Source organism: Bradyrhizobium sp. 2TAF36 (assembly GCF_052114925.1). NCBI lineage: Bacteria > Pseudomonadati > Pseudomonadota > Alphaproteobacteria > Hyphomicrobiales > Nitrobacteraceae > Bradyrhizobium > Bradyrhizobium sp. 2TAF36. Next base: position 60,839 of record NZ_JBFRFR010000022.1, read on the forward strand.
TTTTTGGCTGTCCCCGTTGTGGAACCCTGCGAGGGCCAATTCAGCCAGGGGGATTTCGTTCCCGGGAAATATCATGCCCGCGGGCAAGGCAGAGGCGCCCTCAGGTCATGGCGCCGGAATAGCCGCCTTCGCCTGCTGCCGCGTCAGCGCATTGATGAAGCCGGCGCGCGCGTCGGAATGGCCCTGGCCGCGGGGCTCCAGCACATGGCGCAGCAGGAACAGGCCGGTGAGCCGGAAGCCGTCCTGGAGATCCTGGTCGGTGAGGTCGCTCGCGGCCTCGCCACGACGCAGGAACGGCGGCAGGCGCAACAGCCGGTCGCGCCACGGTTCGCCGGCCCCGCGCGACACCGCGCCGCCGGATTTCGGCGAAACATAGATCAGGTCCGTGGTCTCGCCGGTCACCGCGCAGTTTTCCAGCGCGAGCCCGAATCCGAGCTCGGCGAGCATCGCCAGCTCGAAATGGATGAGGTGCACAGCGGCACTGCCGATATCGTCGAAATCATCGAGCGAGTGTTCGAGCATCGCAAAGATGTCTTCGTGCGGATCGCGCTCCGGCAGCAGCCGCGCAATCGAGGCGAGATGGGTGACGCCATAGACGCCGTGGGAGGATCCCAGCAGCGTCGCCGCGCGCAGCTTGAGGCCCTCAATCGCATAGGTGCCGAGATGCTCGTCGAGCCGCGCCCGCCACACCACACCGACGCTGTTGCCGGGCTGCAAGAGCGGCCGCATCCGCGAACCGGCGCCACCGCGCACGAGGCCGAGATGCCGGCCGTGCGCACGCGTCAGCAGCTCGACGATGGCGCTGCTCTCGCCATGCCGCCGCACGCCCAGCACGATGCCTTCGTCGGTCCATTCCATGGAACGGAGCTTATCGCATTTCAGGTGAGTGTAGGACGGGCAAAGCGAAGCGTGCCCACCAATTTGATCCGCAGCGCGATTATGGTGGGCACGGCGCGCAAGGGCGCGCCTTTGCCCACCCTACGGCATCGCGCAAGACGTTAGGCGTTGAACCAGCCCTGGGCGTCGCCGCTGAACGAGAAATACAGCCCCATCGCGGTCAGCACGCAGGAGACGATCTCGATGACGCTGTCGAGCTCCAGGCCCTTCTCGCCGATGATCTGGCCGAGCGAGATCACGGACAGTACGAGGGCCGCCGCCAGCACCCAGCGCGGCCAGTTCTTGCGCCAACGCGCAGCCAACCAGACGAAATAGACCAGCAGCAGGATCATGCCGCCGGCGAGCAGGGTCGCCATCATGATCATCGGCTCGGTCATCTCGGCACTGGGCGTGCGGTCCTGCACCGCGACCGACAGGGCATCCAGCATCAATGACGCATAGAGCAGCGCTTCGAAGCGCCGGACGTTGCTGGGTACGCTCATCGGTGACCGATCTTTTCTTGGTTATTCTTTGGGAAATTCCAGGCCCATCTCGCGATAGCGATCGGGATCGTCGCCCCAGTTTTCGCGCACCTTGACGAACAGGAACAGGTGCACCGGCACGCCCAGGATCTCGCCGATCTCCTTGCGCGAGTCCGCGCCGATCGACTTGATGGTGGCGCCGCCTGCGCCCAGCACGATCTTGCGCTGGCTCTCGCGCTCGACGAAGATCGTCTGCTCGATGCGCACCGACTTGTCCTTGCGCTCTTCCCACTTGTCGGTCTCGACCGTGGATTGGTAGGGCAATTCCTGGTGCAGCTTGCGATAGATCTTCTCGCGCGTGATCTCGGCCGCAAGCTGCCGCATCGGCGCGTCCGACATCTGGTCTTCGGGGTAGAGGAACGGGCCCGGCGGCACGATTTCGGCCAGCGTATGCCTGAGGTCGTCGACGCCGTCGCCCGAGATCGCCGCGATCATGAAGGTCTTTGCAAAGGCCATGCGCTCGTTGGCGGCCTGCGCGAGCGCCAGCAGCTTCTCGCGCTGGACCAGATCGACCTTGTTGATGACCAGGATCTTCTCGTGCTTGACGCTGGCGACCTTGGTGAGGATCGCCTCGGCCTCTTCATCAATCCCGGCCTTGGCGTCGAGCAGCACGCAGACGAGGTCGGCGTCGTGCGCCCCGCTCCAGGCCGTCGAGACCATGGCACGGTCGAGCCTGCGCTTGGGCAGGAAGATGCCGGGCGTGTCGACCAGGATGATCTGCGCGTTGTCCTCGATGACGATGCCGCGGATCAGCGCGCGCGTGGTCTGCACCTTGCGCGAGACGATCGTGACCTTGGCCCCGACCAGCGCATTGACCAGTGTGGATTTTCCGACATTCGGCGCGCCGATCAGCGCAACGAAGCCGCAGCGCGTTGCGGAGGGCGCTTCGCCGCTTGCTTCAGCCGTCATTGCCGCCGCCAACACCTTCACGTTCGATCATCACTGAGGCCGCCACCTTCTCCGCTGCACGCTTGCTGCCACCGATGCCTTCGGCCGACGCCAATCCCGGCAGATCCACCGCGACGCGGAACTGCGGATCGTGATGCGGGCCGGTGCGCTCGACCTCGCGGTAGACAGGCGTCGGCAGCCCCTTCCCCTGCGCCCATTCCTGCAGCACGGTCTTGGGATCGCGCAAGGGACGCCGCGGCTTGTGCATCCGTTCGGTCCAGTTGCGCCTGACGAATTCCGCCGCCGCCGCGTAGCCACCGTCGAGGAAGACGGCGCCGATCACGGCCTCGCAGATGTCGCCGAGCACGCTCTTGCGCAGGCGGGCATCGGCGCTCGGCCCGACCGAACCGAGCTTGACGTCGTCGAGCAGACCGAGCGACTTGGCAACGTCGGCGCAGCTCTCCTTGCGCACCAGTTCGGCAAGTCGCTTGGACAGCTCGCCCTCATCAGCATTCGGGAAGACGTGATAGAGCATGTCGGAGACGACGAGCCCCAGCACATGGTCGCCCAGGAATTCCAGCCGCTGATAGCTGTCGCCGCGCTTGCGCCCCGACTTCAGCGCCGAGACATGCGTGATCGCCTGCATCAGCAGATTCGGATCGGCAAAGCTGTGGCCGATGCGCGCCTCGAGCGCCGCGTTCGCATCCGAGGCCTTGGCCTTGCTGCTCCGCACCCGCTTCTTCTTTGCAGGCGTCTTGCTTTCAGGTCTCTTGGCTTCAGGCGTCTTGGTCGCAAGCGTCTTGGTCGCAGCTTCGCCGTCGGCGCCCGCCGCGGGCTCGGTCGATTGGATCGGGATGTCCTTGGCTTCGTCTTTCATCGGACGATTTTGAAGAAACGGTTCCAGCGCACCGCCCAAGGCCAGCGCCAGAACATCCAGGCATGTTCGCCTTCGGCGATGGAGAAGAAGATCATCTGGGCGCGGCCGATCAAATTCTCCTGCGGCACGTAGCCGACCTGGCCGAGGAAACGGCTGTCGGTGGAGTTGTCACGGTTGTCGCCCATCATGAAGAAATGGCCCGGCGGCACGTTGTAGACGTTGGTGTTGTCCATGTAGCCGTTGTCGGCGCAGTCCAGCGTCTCATAGGACACGCCGTTCGGCAGCGTTTCCTTCCAGCGCTTCACCCGCGAGATGCCCCCGCCCTCGGAGCCGCAAGGATCCTCGCCGACAAATTCGCTCATGCGCTGCCGCTCGACCGGAGTGTCGTTGATGTAGAGCAGCCCATCCTTCATCTGGATGCGGTCGCCGGGAAGGCCGATGACGCGCTTGATGTAATCGGTGGAGTCGTCCTTCGGCAGGCGGAACACGACGATGTCGCCGCGGTTCGGGTCCGAGCCCCAGATCCGCCCCGAGAACAGCGGCGGCGAGAACGGGATCGAGTAGTGGCTATAACCGTAGGAATATTTCGAGACGAACAGATAGTCGCCGACCAGCAGCGTCGCCTTCATCGAACCGGACGGGATGTTGAACGGCTGGAACAGGAACGTGCGGATCACGAGCGCGATCAGGAGAGCATGGATCACGACGCGGATCGTTTCGCCGACGCCGCTTTCAGTTTTCGTTCCCGAAGTCACGCTCATTGCTCTCTCAATTCCGGCCGGCGGTCACAGAGCGCCCTCCTTCCGCGAACAGCCCATCGCTTCGCGGCCCAAGGAGATTGTCCTGATTCTGATAATGAGGGCCAATTCCGGCGTAAAGCCGAATTCGCCCAGGCTGATTTGCGTCCGCGGACTTTTAGACGGTTGTCAGGGGCCACGCAATCAAGGATCGCATCAAAACTGAATAAGACATTGATTCTTAATGAGAATTATAAAAACAGCCCGCTGCCGGTCTGGGCTTGGCCAGCGGCACGGCGGAAATGATGACGAAGGCCTGCGCCAGCGGCCAGTCGTCGGTGATCGACAGGTCGATTTTCGCCTCGAACCCCTCGGGCGTCAGGGCCTGGAGCCGGGCCAGCGCCCCGCCCGTCAACTGCATGGTCGGTCGCCCTCCCGGCAAGTTGACCACCCCCATGTCGCGCCACCAGACACCGTTCCGGATGCCGGTGCCGAGCGCCTTCGAGCAGGCCTCCTTGGCCGCGAAGCGCTTGGCGTAGGTTGCAACCACCATCTTCTCGCTCTTGGCGCGCCGCTCCGCCTTGGCCCGCTCGGCCGCGGTGAAGATGCGGTCGAGGAAACGCTCGCCATGGCGCTCGATCACCTTGCCGACGCGGGTGATGTCGATCAGGTCGGAGCCGATGCCGATGATCATGCCCGGCTCCGGCCGCGGTCCATCGCCGCGCGCATGCTGCGCACCGTCTCGGCGAGCCCGACGAACAGCGCCTCGCCGATCATGTAGTAGCCGATGTTGAGCTCCATGATCTCCGGCAGCGCCGCGATCGTCTCCGCCGTCGCGTAGTCGAGCCCGTGGCCGGCATGGATTTCGAGCCCGGCTTGCTTCGCCAGCTTCACCCCCGCCACGATCCGCTTCCACTCCGCCTCGGCCTTGTCGGTATGACCGTCGACGACGGCGTCGCACCAGGCGCCGGTGTGGATCTCGATCACGGGCGCCTTCAGCCGCGCCGCCATCTCGATCTGCGCGGGATCGGCGGCGATGAACAGCGAGACCCGGATGCCCGCATCGTTCAGCCGTGCGATGTAGGGCGCGAGCGCATTGTGCTGGCCGACCACGTCGAGGCCGCCTTCGGTCGTCACCTCCTGGCGGCGCTCCGGCACGAGGCACACCGCGTGCGGCTTGGTCGCGAGCGAGATCCGCATCATGTCGTCGGTCGCCGCCATCTCGAAATTGAGCGGCTTGGAGATCTCGGCCTTCAGCCGCGCCATGTCCTCGTCGCGGATGTGGCGGCGATCCTCGCGCAAGTGAGCGGTGATGCCGTCGGCGCCGGCCTCGATCGCCAGCAGCGCGGCACGCACCGGATCGGGATGGCGGCCGCCGCGCGCGTTACGCACGGTTGCGACGTGGTCGATATTGACGCCGAGGCGGAGCGGAGAAGCGGACATTTCAGGACTCACGAAATCAGGGAGACGGACGCATGCGAGAGGCGTCTATCCATTAACACGTTCGACACGGGCCACGACTGCCTTGGCGCGCAACTGGGCGAGGATCGCGCTCAGATGCTTGAGATCGTAGACCTCGAGGTCGATCGTCGTCTCGGTGAAGTCGGGCGAGCGGCGCTGCATGCTGATGTTGTCGATGTTACCGTCGTGCTCGGCGATCACGGTCGCGATCTGTGCCAGCGCGCCGGGCTCGTTGACGTTCTCGACCTTGATGCGGGCCGGGAAGCGCTGCGGCGCGGAATCCTCGATGTCCCAGCGCACGTCGAGCCAGCGCTCCGGCTCCTCCTCGAAATCCTTCAGGGCCGGCGCCTGGATCGGGTAGATCGTGATCCCCTCGCCCGGCGTGACGATGCCGACGATGCGGTCCCCGGGCACGGCGCCGCCGTTCGGCGCGAACTTCACCGGCAGGTCGGAATTGATGCCGCGGATCGGGATCGCGACCGGGCTGCGCGGCGGCTCCGACGACTTCTCCCTGAGCTTGGCGGCGAGCCCCTTCTTGACGCCGTAGCGCGCGATGCGCTCCTCCTTGTAGTCGGGATACATCGCACGCGCGACGTGGGAGGCCTTGATCTCGCCGCGGCCGACCGCCGCCATGACGTCCTCGATCGAGGTGCGCGCCAGCCGCGGCAGCGCGCCCTTGAGCTTGTCGTCGGCGTATTCGATCTTGGCGCGCTCGAACAGGCGCTCGACGATGCGCCGGCCGAGACCGACATATTGGTCGCGCACCGCCGTCCTGGTGGCGCGGCGGATCGCGGCGCGCGCCTTGCCGGTGACCGCGAGCGTTTCCCAGGCCGAGGGCGGCGCCGCTTGCGCCTCCGAGGTCAGCACCTCGACCTCGTCGCCATTCTGGAGCTCCGAGGACAGCGGCGCGAACTGGCCGTTGATCTTGCAGCCGACGGCGCTGTTGCCGACGTCGGTGTGCACGGCATAGGCGAAGTCGATCACATTGGCATGGCGCGGCAGCGCGATCAGCTTGCCCTTCGGGGTGAAGCAGAACACCTGGTCGTGGAACAGCTCGAGCTTGGTGTGCTCGAGGAATTCCTCGGGGTTGGCGCTCTCCGAGAGGATGCCGATGGTGTGGCGCAACCAGGCGAACGCATTGGACTCGCGCTTGAGAAACTCGGTCGGCGAGCCCACGTCTTCCTTGTAGAACACGTGTGCGGCGATGCCGCGCTCGGCGATCTGGTCCATTGCCTCGGTACGGATCTGGAGCTCGACGCGCTGGTTGCCGGGGCCGATCACCGTGGTGTGGATCGAGCGGTAGTCGTTCTGCTTCGGCGTCGAGATGTAGTCCTTGAACCGCCCGGGCACGACCGGCCAGTTGGTGTGGACGATGCCGAGCGCGCGATAGCAGGCTTCGATGTCGTTGACGACGAGGCGGAAGCCGAAGATGTCGGACAATTGCTCGAAGCCGACCGACTTGCGTTCCATCTTGGTCCAGATCGAGAACGGCTTCTTGCGGCGGCCATAGACCCGCGCGCCCAGCCCCCGGTGGCGCAGATTGTTGGAGAGCTGGTCCTCGATCTCGCCGATCAGGTTGCGGTTGCGCTCGGCGAGCGCGTCGAGCCGCTGCATCACCACCGAATAGGCTTCTGGATCGAGGGTGCGGAAGGACAAATCCTCCAGCTCCTCGCGCATTTCCTGCATGCCCATGCGGCCGGCCAGCGGCGCATAGATGTCGAGCGTCTCCTCGGCGATGCGCCGTCGCGACTCCGGCGGCACGAAGTCCAGCGTACGCATGTTGTGCAGGCGGTCGGCGAGCTTGACCAGCAGAACGCGGACATCATCGGCAATGGCCAGCAACAATTTGCGCAGGTTCTCGGCCTGCTTGGCCTCGCGCGACACCAGCTCCAGCCGCTTCAGCTTGGTCAGCCCCTCGACCAGCGCGCCGATCTCGGGCCCGAAGATCTGGTCGATCTCGGCACGCGTCGCCTCGGTGTCCTCGATCGTGTCGTGCAGCAGGGCGGCCACGATGGTGGCATCGTCGAGCTTCAGATCGGTGAGAATCGCCGCCACTTCGAGCGGGTGCGAGAAATACGGATCGCCCGAGGCACGTGTCTGCGAGCCGTGCGCCTTCATGGCGTAGACATAGGCGCGGTTCAGCAGGTCTTCGTTGGTATTGGGATTGTAGGACCTGACGCGCTCGACGAGGTCATATTGACGCATCATGCGCGCGCGAGGCTTGGCCGGGCGCCCCACCGGCGCAGTCGGGGCCACGGCAACCGATTCGGTTGCGGCCAGCATCTGCGTTTGTCTCCGGCGCCGATACACCATGCCATCCTGCCTTCAAACGGACCATGAGCTGCCCGTCGCATACATCTTAGCCCCGATCGCGCGTGCGTCCGATCAATTCGGTGACAGGCAAGCAACGCGATGCGGCAACGCTATGGTAACCACGAAAACGCCAACAAAAGCAAAGGCCCGAACACGGGTTCGGGCCTTTGATAAGATCACAAGAAATCGACGACTGCGACGGGACGATTACTCGTCCTCCTCGGGCTGTTCTTCCGGCGGCGCGAGGCCCTCGAGGCCCTTCAGGAGCTCCTCTTCGGTCATGCGCTCAACGGCAACTTCGGTATCGTCGGCATCGACGCTGGCACCGGCGGAACCGATCAGCGGGACCGTATCGGGCTCGGGCTCGTCGACCTCGACGAATTTCTGGAGCGAGTGGACCAGCTCCTCGCGGAGGTCCTCCGGCGAGATGGTCTCGTCGGCAATTTCGCGCAAAGACACAACAGGGTTCTTGTCGTTATCGCGGTCAACCGTTAGTTGTGAACCGGACGAAATCATGCGGGCGCGGTGGGCGGCCAGCAGGACCAGGTCAAACCGGTTGTCGACCTTGTCGATACAATCTTCTACGGTGACGCGAGCCATGGACTGTCGCTCCGTTGTGGGTGGGACGAAATATGTGGATGATTGGGGCTAGTTATAGGGGACAGGGCGATTTCGCAAGGCCAATTTGTGATTTGGCCTCGCCAAACGGCTCTGCTACCCCCACATTGGGGCTGGGATGGGTGGTTTGCCGGGCTGCTATTGAGGGTGGCACCGGGCGTATGCAGGTCCGCCATAACTATACCTTGATTGCCACGACTTCTCCGGATTTGCGGTTTCGACGGGCTTCGGCGGCACCATAGACCTGCGCGGCTTGCTGTCGCCGCGCCAACAATAAACGATCAATCACGAACGCTACGCGAGCAAACTGAATGTCACCTTCTGCCACTAACAAGATCGCGCTCTTCATCGATGGGGCCAATCTCTACGCGACGGCGAAAACTCTCGGCTTCGAYATCGACTACAAGCGCCTGCTGAAGGARTTTCAGRGCCGMGGSACKCTGKTKCGSGCGTTYTAYTAYACCGCGMTCRTMGARGAYCAGGARTAYTCYTCGATCCGCCCSCTGATCGACTGGCTCGACTACAACGGCTACACGGTCGTCACCAAGGCGACCAAGGAGTTCATCGACGCCTCCGGCCGCCGCAAGGTCAAGGGCAACATGGACATCGAGCTCGCCGTGGACGCCATGGAGCTCGCCGAGCACATCGACCAGATGGTGCTGTTCTCGGGTGACGGCGACTTCCGCTCCCTGGTCGAAGCCGTCCAGCGCCGCGGCGTCCGGGTTACCGTGATCTCCACCATCGCGAGCCAGCCGCCGATGATCGCCGACGAGCTGCGCCGCCAGGCCGACGTCTTCACCGACCTCGTCGAGCTGCAATCCAAGCTCGGCCGCGACCCGTCCGAACGCCCCGCCCCGCGTGACCGCGGCGAGCGTGGCGAGGGACGCCATCACGCCCCCCAGTTCCTCCAGCGCGCGACCACGATGGCGCCGAGGGGCGATGACGACTTCGAGGAGTGAGGCGGCCCGGTCAAGCCGCCAGCCTCTCACCCTCGTTCCCGACCGTGACTGTCCGCTTTGTCCGCGCCTGGTCGCCTTTCGCGAGGCGAACCGCGCGCGCGAGCCGTTGTGGCACAACGCGCCGGTCCCTCCCTTCGGCGACATCAAGGCGCGCCTGCTGATCGTTGGCCTTGCACCAGGCATGCAGGGCGCCAACCGCACCGGCCGCCCCTTCACCGGCGACTACGCCGGCGACCTGCTCTACGCCACGCTGCTCGAATACGGCTTCGCCAAGGGCACCTATCAGGCGCGGCCCGACGACGGCCTGAAGCTGGTCGACTGCCGGATCGCCAATGCCGTGCATTGCGTTCCGCCGCAGAACAAGCCGCTGCCGGTCGAGATCAACACCTGCCGCCAGTTCCTCGGGGCTACCCTCGCGTCGATGCCGAAGCTGCGCGCCATCGTCGCGCTCGGACGCATTGCGCACGACACGGTGCTCAAACCGCTGAACCTGAAGGCCTCGCAAGCTCCCTTCGGCCACGGCGCCGTGCATCAGGCCGGCGCATTCAGGCTCTACGACAGCTATCATTGCTCGCGCTACAACACGAACACCGGCGTGCTGACGACGGACATGTTCCGCAGCGTGTTCGCGAAGGTGAAGGCCGACCTGGACTAGGGCTCGGCTGGATTGGCCTTCAGCCAGTCCAGGACATCGCCGGCGTTCCGGTCGGGCGGAAACACCGGATAGAACACATGCGTGACTTTGGCGTCGTCGATGATCAGCGCAAGCCGCTTGATCAAGGTCAGGCCAGCGACCTCCATGGTCGGCAGATTGACGGCGCGCGTCAGCGCCAGCTTCTCGTCCGACAGCACGGGGAACGGCAGGTGCAGCCGCGATGCCATCTCGGTCTGGTACGCGTTGCTCTGGGTCGAGAGGCCGTACACCTGGGCGGCGCCGGCAGCTTTCAGCTCGGCAAACAGATCACGAAACGCGCAAGTCTGCGGCGTGCAACCGCGCGCGCCCGGGATCATGTCCCAATCGTCGACCAGTCCGATCTTGCCGGGCTCGCCGGTGCGCGGATAGGCGAACACCACGGTCCGGCCGGAGAGTGCTGACAGATTCACCGACGTATCGTCGGTCGCGAGCAGGCTGATCGCCGGCAGCGTCATGCCCTTGAGATGCGCGGCGCCGCCGTCGTCGGTGGGTGCGGGAATYTGGCTCCAATCGACCTCGAGCAGGTTCTTCTGAGTCATCCGCCAACCTCTTGCCGCTATCCCCTCGCCCGCAACAGTCGGCCCTTCTCCCGGCTCCAGTCGCGCTTCTTCTCGGACTCGCGCTTGTCGTGCAGCTTCTTACCCTTTGCAACCGCCAGCTGCAGCTTGGCCCGCCCGCGCTCGTTGAAATAGAGCTTGAGCGGGATCAGCGTCATGCCTTCGCGGTCGACCGCGCCCATCAGCTTGTTGATCTGCTTGCGATGCAGAAGCAGCTTTCGCGGCCGCTTGGGCTCGTGATTGAAGCGGTTGCCCTGGAGATATTCGGGAATGGTGGCGTTGATCAGCCAAATCTCGCCGTCCTTGGAATCGGCGTAGGACTCCGCGATCGTGCTCTTGCCGTTGCGGATCGACTTGACCTCGGTGCCGGTGAGCGCAATGCCCGCCTCGATCGTATCTTCGATCGCATAGTTGAAGCGGGCCTTGCGATTTTCCGCCATGACCTTGATTGGACGTTCGTTCTTATCGGCCATGGAAGACAAACCTGATCGAGATGCGCGAGGACGCTAACAGTTTGGATGAAGCGCGCGCGTCAAGACTTCTTGAGGAGATCGCGGATCTCGGTCAGCAGCTCGACCTCGGCCGACGGTTTTGCCGGAGCCGCAGGCGCCGCCTCCTCCTTGCGCTTCAGCGTGTTCATGGCGCGGATCACCAGGAACAACACGAAGGCGACGATGATGAAGTTGATCGTCAGCGTCAGGAAGCTGCCGTAAGCAAGTACTGCACCTTGCTTTTTCGCATCCGCTAAGTTGGTGGCGGTCACCGCCTTCGACAAGGGGGCGAAGTAGTTCGAGAAGTCGAGGCCGCCGGTCGCGGCGCCGATGATCGGCATGATGACGTCACCGACCAGCGACGTGACGATGGCGCCGAAGGCCGCACCGATGATGACGCCGACGGCGAGGTCGACGACGTTGCCTTTCATGGCGAACTCGCGGAACTCTGTGAGCATCTTCCTGCCCTTCTCGTCGACGCTCATGAACGGCTCCCCGGTTGGCTAAATCAGTTGATCAGCCCAGCATGAACCATCGCGCTGCGCACGGCAACGCGCGTCGGCTCGGTGACCGGAACCATCGGCAGGCGCAGCGTCTCGTCCAGCTTGCCGAGCAGCGACATCGCGTACTTGATCGGCGCCGGATTGCTCTCGATGAAGAGGTTGTTGTGCAGCGGCATCAGCTTGTCGTGGATTGCGAGCGCCGCCTTAGTGTCGCCCTTCGCCCAGGCGGCCTGGAATTCCGAGCACAGCCGCGGCGCGACGTTCGAGGTCACCGAGATGCAGCCATGGCCGCCATGCGCCATGTAGCCGAGGATGGTCGCGTCCTCGCCGGAGAGCTGGTTGAAATCCTCGCCCATCGCCGCGCGCTGCTGCGAGACGCGGACCATGCTGGCGGTGGCGTCCTTGACGCCGGCGATGTTCTTCAGCTCCCACAGCCGCTTCATGGTGTCGACCGACATGTCGATTACCGAGCGCGGCGGAATGTTGTAGATGATGATCGGGATGCCGATCGCATCGTTGATCGCCTTGAAGTGCTGGTACATCCCCTCCTGGGTCGGCTTGTTGTAGTAGGGCGTCACGACCAGCACGGCATCCGCGCCAGCCTTCTCGGCGTGCTGCGCGAGCTCGATCGCCTCTTTCGTCGAATTGGAGCCGGCACCCGCGACCACGGGTACGCGCCCCTTGGCTTCAGCGATGCACCATTCAACGACCTTCTTGTGCTCGTCATGGCTGAGCGTCGGGCTCTCGCCGGTGGTGCCGACCGGGACCAGGCCGTTGGTGCCTTCCGAGATCTGCCAGTTGACCAGCGAGCGGAACGCCGCCTCATCCAGCGAGCCGTTCTTGAACGGCGTGACCAAGGCGGTGAACGATCCCCGGAATTTCGTCTTGGCTGCCATGGACTTCCTCCGTACGCGGCTATCTCTTGAGCAAGCTGCATTCATATCGGGTCTATCCCGCCGGTAAAAGACCCGCTTCCGTGTGACGCACCGTTTAGGCCGCGATTTTGCCGCGGTGGTGGTGCAAACCGGGCAAAGGTAAGCAGCTGTTGGTATTTTGTCCGCATATTCAAGCGAATACAGCTAGGTCTTGAGCCAACTGACTGATTCGGGGCGACCAAACGCCGTGACCTCCTTTCCTCGTTCCGCATGGCGATCCACCGGTCTGGCCGTATGCCTCATGGCCGGGCTGTCGGTCGGCTGCGCCGCCCTGGCCAAGTCCAATGAGACGACCGCGGACGGGGCCAAGGACACCGCGAAGCCGGCGGCCAAGGACGCCGCGAAGGGATCAGCCAAAGAAACAACGAAGGGAACCGGCAAGGAAACACCGAAGGGCGCGAGCAAGGGAGCAACTGCCGCCCCGGCCAAGGATGCCGCGAAGAAACCTGGCAAGGATGCTGGCAAGGACGCCGCCAAGGATGCAGGCAAAAGCGCCGGCAAGGAACCCGCCAAGGACAAGCCCAAGCCCGCAGCCGCCGCGCCAAAACCACAGCCGGCCGCCAACGGCTCGCCCCCCAAAACCGCACCCGCGCCGGCCGTGACAGCCACCGTCAGGCCTGCCGCCCCGGCGCCCGTCGCCAAACCCGTCGCAGCTCCTTTGCTTGCGCCGGCGACCCGCCAGCACGCCACGCCGCGCAAGCCGGTCACGCCGGCCGCGGTCGCTGCGACCTCCTCGACGTCGCAGGCCGACAAGGACACGCTTGAGAACGTCATCGAGCTCGTGCGCAAGCGCAAGGCGGCCGACGCCACCAATTACGCCGCCTCGATCTCGGATCCCGTCGCACGAAAGCTCGCCGAATGGATCATCCTGCGCAGCGAGGACAATGGCGCGACCGTGGAACGCTATCGCGCCTTCCTCTCCGCCAATCCGAGCTGGCCGTCGCAGACCTTCCTGCGCCGGCGCCTGGAGGCCGCGATGTGGGACGACAGGCGCGACGATTCGGTCGCGTGGTCGTGGTTCGAGAATGAATCGCCTGTGTCCGCCAAGGGCCGCTTCACGCTCGCCAAGGCGATGCTGGCGCGGGGCGACCGCGCCAACGCCGAGCGGCTGGTGCGCGAGGCCTGGCGCAGTGATCCGATGTCGGAGGAGACCGAGAACAACGCGCTCGACCAGTTCGGCGCCCTGCTGACGCCGGGCGACCAGAAGGCGCGGATGGACACCTTGCTCTACGGCAGCGAGAACGAAGCCGCGCTCCGCGCCGCAAAACGCCTCGGCGCCGGCTATCTCGCGCTCGCCAAGGCCCGCATCGCCTCCGTCAAGAAGGCGCCGAACGCGCGCGCGCTGCTCGACGCCGTGCCGCGCGAGCTGCACAACGATCCCGGCTTCATCTTCAGCAAGATCCAGCTCCTGCGCCGCGAGGAGAAGTTCGCCGAAGCCGCCCAGCTGATGTTGTCGGCGCCGAAGGATCCGAACCGTCTCTACAATCTCGACGAATGGTGGATCGAGCGGCGCCTGCTGGCGCGCAAGATGATCGACACCGAGGAATTCCGCAGCGCCTATCTGATCGCGCGCGACGCGGCCCTGCCCTCGCGCGACATCTACAAGACCGAGCAGGAGTTCACCGCCGGCTGGATCGCGCTGCGCTTCCTCAACGACCCCGCCGCCGCCACCCAGCATTTCGCCCGCATCGGCGTCGGCAGCGTCAATCCGACCACGCTGGCGCGCGCCGGCTATTGGCAGGGCCGCGCGGCGGAAGCGGCGGGCCGCCAGCAGGAGGCGCGCAACGCCTACGCCCGGGCGGCCGAGCAATCCACCAGCTATTACGGCCAGCTCGCGCGCGCAAAACTCGGCCTGCCGCAGATCGAGCTCAACAGCCAGCCGCGCGGCCGCGGCGCCGAACGGCTGGAGATCGTGCGCGCCGCGCACCTGCTCTACGAGCTCGACGAGCGGGAGATGGCGATACCTGTTCTCGCCGACATGGGCGAGAACGGCGATCCCGAGGCGCTTGCCGGCCTTGGCGAGCTCACCCAGCGCTACAGCGACGCGCGCGGCATGCTGCTGCTCGGCAAGGCTGCGCTCAACCGCGGCCTCCCCTTCGACTTCTACGCCTATCCCGTCAACGGCATTCCGCAGTTCACGCCGATCGGCCCCGAGGTCGAGCGCAGTATCGTCTATGCGATCGCGCGGCAGGAAAGCGCGTTCAACCCCTCCGTGGTCTCGCCGGCGCAGGCTTACGGCCTAATGCAAGTGACGCCGGACGCCGCGCGTTACGTCTGCAAGCGGCACGGCGCGACCTACGATCTGGGGCGGCTGAAAAACGATTCGGTCTACAACGCCACGCTCGGCTCGGCCGAGCTCGGCGGACTGCTCGAGGACTACCGCGGCTCCTACATCATGACCTTTGCCGCCTACAATGCCGGCCGCGGCAGCGTGAAGAAATGGGTCGACCGCTACGGCGACCCGCGCGATCCCAAGGTCGACGCGGTCGACTGGGTCGAGCTGATTCCGTTCTCCGAGACGCGCAACTACGTGCAGCGGATCATGGAGAATCTTCAGGTCTACCGCGCCCGCTTCGGCGGCGGCACACGGTTGCAGATCGAAGCTGACCTGCGCCGCGGCACCGGCAGCGTGGAATAGAGCCATCCTCCTGTGCGCTCCCGATTGACCGCCGAGAGCGTCGGCGGCGAGTGCCGCAGCGCGTCCGGACGTGAGCTGCTGAAGAAGAGCTGAAGCTCGCGCGTGATCTTCAGGCAAGCCTTGCTCGACACTGAGCCCCGAGCGCTCCCTGGTCGCAGTCCGATCGGCAAGCTCGCCGTTCCACCTCCTCGAGGATGAAGGCGTCGATTGCCGCCTGCTGCAGCGTCAGGACGATGGGGCGCTTGCAAGGCCATGCCGTCAACGGCAGTCGGCCCGTTGCATACATTGTGCGGAGATGCCCGCAGCGCAGGGGCCCCTCCTCCGTAACAGCCTCGTCCAGATCGTCACGGACGATGGAGCACGGGAGCAACGCCAGCCCTCCGCCAGCCCTCCGCGGCGTTAGAACAGCCATGCCGCCAAAAGAAAAGCCCCGGCGGTTTCCCGCCGGGGCTCTCTGTCAGGTCGTTAGACCAAACTTACCAGTTGCGCTGAGCGCGGAGGAGCAAGCTGACCGTGTTCTGATCCTTCAGCTCGTACACAGCACCCGGCTTTGCGACAACTGCCGCAGGGCCAGCAGCGAGCGTGCTGATCGTGCCCGCGAACTTCTGGTCGAGCATGGTGTAAGCCACGTCCGCCGAGAAGGTCAGGTTCTTCACCGGCGTCCAGCGGGTGATCAGACCGATCGTGCCGATGTTGAAGTTCGGGTTGCAAGAGGTGATACCCGCAGTGGCGGCACCCAACGTAGCGAGTTGGTTGCAAATGAGAGTCGCACCACCGTTGCTGTACGTCAGCTGAGCGTACGAACCGTAGATCGCGGTGTTCCAGTACGGATCCCAGTTGTGGGTGTAGGCGCCGCGCATACCCCAGCTCGTAACCGTGTTGATACCGGTTCCGTTGGCGAACACACCGTCAGCCGCACCGGCAATGCCAATGCTCTGATAGGCACCAGCCAGGTTGGTACCGCCGAACATTGCATAGTTCTGCGAAGCCAAGCTCTGGAAGTTGTAGCGGGTCGCACCGTCGGTGTAGACCGCCTGGACGTTGATCACGTCGCCCGCACCCGTCGGAATGTTCTTGATGGACAAGGCCGCCTGGACAGCCCAGCCCCACTTGTCGCCCGGATGACCGGCTGCTTCGGTTCCGACAAGCCCCGGAGTCGCGTAGTACGCTACGTGGTTGTTATGCGCCGCGGCAGACAACTGGAACAGACCCCAAGCCTGGTCAATACGGACCATACCCTGGATGTCAGGAGCCCGCGTGCCGCCGAAGGCATTGATGCCGTAGCCGCCGGTACCAACGTTCGCGACCGAAAAGCCGGCGCTGGTGTTGTACAGGTTGCTCTGATAGTAGGCCGTCGGATCCACCGCCGAAATCGCGGCAGTGATGCCCTGACCGAAGTCGGCAGTATAGGTGAACTGGTTCACACCAGTGACCGTGCCGCCGCCGCCGGTCAGACCGTCGAAGTTGTTACCCGGATAGTTGGTCCAGGGGGCGTCGAACTGGGCAACAGCTTTACCCATCGTGAAGCCCGCGAACTGGATGAAGGCGTAGTACACGCCGAGCGTACCGCCGGCGATTGCGCCTGCGTTGGCATTGTTGGGTGCGCCAACGCCCGTAGCGCCGAGCTGCGAGTAAACGGTGGAGCCGTTGCCGGTGCCGTTGCCCGTGTAGTTATCCGTCGTCCACGAGAACACCACGTCGGCGAAGGTACGAACCACGCCGTATTCGGTCGCGGTGCGCGTGTCGACGTTGAAGTCTTCACGGGCACGAGTGACGTAGTAGTTCGTCAGACGGTTCGCAGAACCGTTAACACTGCTGAAGTTACCGTTAAAATCGGTAGCGTTGATCGCGACTTCAGCACGCAGGTAACCACCCAGCTTGATGCAGGTGTCAGTGCCCGGGATGTAGTAGAATCCGGCACCGTACAGGGAGCAGATCTTCACGTATTCGACCGCTTTGGCCTTCACGGGGAGATCGGCTGCCTGTGCTCCGCCAACGGCAATCAGACCTGCCGCTGAACCGAGCAAAAGGCTCTTAACCAACTTCATGTTAAACCTCCAAGTTTGCTCTATAGGGAAGGTTCCGGATCCGCTGGGTGACGACACCCTAAGGTTGGTTCCCTTGTCCCTTAACTTACCGCTTAGTCGCTTCGCGCCTTCGGACACACCCGCTGAACGCGAGGGACTTAAGCGAACCACCTAAAACGGGACGACCTCGGGATGCCCCCCTCCGTCGCTCAGTCACAATTACCGAACGTCCTTGCACACACAACAAGAGAACGCTCCGCCGCGAGCCCATGACGTTTGTTTTCCGAAGGGTGTTGCACAAATAACACGCAGATGTGATCGAAGCGCTCTCGCAACATATTGTTTTTACTTATTTTTCTAGGACGGTTCCGTTTGCCGTCAAAATTCCCCACCTGAGGCGTTGTGGACGGAACTCCGGCCTGAACAGGCTTTGACGCGCACGAATCGTGGAATCAGAAGGAGACTCAAGGAGAAGGCACACAGGTCTTCCCGCGACTCTCCACCGGGCGCAGACATGGTCGCGGCGACGCTCGAGACGCGCTGCGAAGGCTCTTTATCGATGGTGGGGATGATTGAGACCGGAGCGGACAGCTCGGCTGGCGGAGACGGAGGGATTCGAACCCTCGATAGGCCTTTACAAGCCTATAACGGTTTAGCAAACCGCCGCCTTCAGCCACTCGGCCACGTCTCCAATATGCCGGGTATGCCCGACACGGCGGCGAGCCGCAAGCGGCAGAATCAAGGTCTGTGCGTTCTTTCACCTGAAAGCGACCGCCGGACGACAGCGAAAGCCTGGCGCAAGGATCAGCGCGGCACGCGCAGCCGATTCGCGCTCTATATATATGTGTGCATCCAGAGGCGGGATGCCGGATCCGCCACTGCGAGGGCGCATTCAGCGCCGCCTCGCCGGCTCAGATATTGAACCAGACGCCGGCAGCTGCGCCGGGACGGAAGGCCCAGGACCTCTATATCCCCGGCAAGGGGCCCGTCTTGTGCGGCCGTCCGGGTTCCAGAGCGGAGTCGTCGGGCGGCGGCTCGGTCATGCCGCGCGGGTCCATGTGGCGACACGACGAAGGAACTTGATTGAGCGCAATCGGGCTGCCCCGTGAAGACAGGGGTGTGGATGCGATTCTCGGCTCAGTGAGCCGAGACCCACGCCCTCGCCTCGCGCTGCGCGGCCGAGATCTCGGCGTCCGACATCTGCCCGGCGACTTCCTGGCGCAGCGCCACGGCGTCCTTGCGGCCCTTCAGCGCGGCGAGGTTGAACCATTTATGTGCGGCGACGAGGTCGACGAGGCCGGAGCGGCCGCTCGCCCAATAGATCCCGCGCTCGAACAGCACGTCCGACAGTGCGCTCGCGTCGATCGGCGTCGCCGTCTCCAGATCGAAAGTACCCTGAAACATAACGCATCCCCTTTTTTTCTGCCGCCTCGTTCCCCCGAGCGCGGCTCCCGTCCAAAGAACTGTTCAACTCATCCCCATGCCGTTTGCCGGCTTGTTGGAGGCGATGATGGCGGGCAAATTTGAATGGCAGTTTAAGTATCGCGATGAAGCAGACGTAAACGCACCCGCACGGGGCGCGCGCGACGAATGCAAGAAGTCCCCACTTTGCAGGCACTTCTGCGATTCGTCAGATTCGGTTTACCCTGGGATTTTGGGAGAACGATAACCATCGCGCGCGGTGACGCGTGTCCTGCGGTTACAATTCGTGGGAGGGGCGCGTTGTGGGAGGGGCGCGCCGGCAAAGCCACACGGGCGCCTCGCGTGGCCACCCCGTGGCCGACAAGGCCGCGCAGCGCGAAGCGCGCGACTTTAGGAATCGGAGCGACGGCTTCGCATTGCGCCTGCGCGGCGCGCCGTCGCGGCAAACGACAGTTCGCCGCAGCCCTCGCCTGCCCCAAGGCAGCGCGGCCACGTCACGGTCAGATCAGCAATGTGGGAAAAGGGAATGCCGGCAATACCCCGGCCTCAAAAGAACGAGGGCGTCGGCGAACACGTCAGGACCAGATTCCACGTTGGCCCGAAGGCCGCTTGTGAAATTGCGGAGCCCTTGAGAAGGAGAACCGCACCGAACGAAGAAAACTTGTTTCTTCTGCCGGACCGTACTTTGGCGAGCGAACCCGCGAAAGAGAACGATCCGACCGTTGGCCTGATGTCTCGCCGACACCCTCTATCGCCGACCAGAACCTGTTAGAAGGCGCTGATGACGTGCCGGCTCTCTAGGAGCCGGCAACTTCAGAAGCGAAGTTACTTCTTCTTCGCGACCTTGCGGGTCTTCTTCGCAGTCTTCTTCACTGSGCTCTTCGCCTTCTTCGCCTTCTTCGCTTTCTTGGCCATGTTGCCCTCCGATGTGTGAGATGGCTGTAATCGCTGCATGCAGTCGGGGATCGAATGCACACTCATCCCGAATACACCAACACGACGAAAAAAACAGCTTCTCGCTTAAAGAAGTGTTGACGGCACAACGCGCCTGCGCTTGGCGAGCGCGATGCGGGCGCACTGCATGACGCGTGCTTGCGATCGCGGGGAGTGCCCGCATCGTCGATGTTTGCGCGAGATGCGATTGCAGAAAAACACTACACGGCAAGTATTTTTCCGCACGCGCGCATTGCGCATGCGCGATGCGATGATGTGCATCGTCGATCCCACGATCGCCGCGCAAGGGCGCTTCGCGGACTCTGAGTCGCGAGTTTTGGCAACGAAAATATTTTCATGCTTAACGGCGCAAGCGCTCGTCAGCGCGTGTGGAAGCCGCCGTTTTGCGCGAATCGCGTGGCGGCGATTCGGCCGCCGCATCGCCGTCGGTCGGGATGGAGTTTGCCGCCGAGGGTGCGCGCGAGCGTCGCAGCGCGAACCGGAAGCGAGGTGACGAAGCGTATCCGTCACCTCGTTCGAACGTGTGACGTCAGATGCCGAGCTTCGACTTCAAGAGGTCGTTGACGCTCTGCGGGTTGGCCTTGCCGCCGGACGCCTTCATCACCTGACCGACGAACCAGCCGAGCGACTGCGGCTTGTCCTTGACCTGCGCGGCCTTGTCGGGATTGGCCGCGATGATGTCGTCGACCACCTTCTCGATCGCCGAGAGGTCGGTGACCTGCTTCATGCCGCGGCTTTCGACCAGCGCGCGCGGATCGCCGCCCTCCTGCCAGACGATCTCGAACAGATCCTTGGCGATCTTGCCGGAGATCGTGCCCTCGCCGATCAGGTCGATGATCGCAGCCAACTGCTCGGCGTTGACGGGGGAGGCCGTAATATCCCGGCCTTCCTTGTTGAGACGGCCGAACAGCTCGTTGATCACCCAGTTCGCCGCCATCTTGCCGTCGCGGGCGCGGTTGCCGAGCGTGTCCAGCACCGTCTCGTAGAACACCGCGCTCTCGCGCTCGGCGACCAGCACGCTCGCATCGTAAGCCGACAGGCCGAAGTCGGCGACGAAGCGCGCCTTCTTCTGGTCCGGCAGCTCCGGCAGCTCTGTCTTCAGCTCGTCGACGAAGCTTTGCGAGAATTCGAGCGGCAGCAGGTCGGGATCGGGGAAGTAGCGGTAGTCGTGCGCCTCTTCCTTGGACCGCATCGATCGCGTCTCGCCCTTGTTGGGGTCGTAGAGCCGCGTTTCCTGGTCGATCTCCCCGCCGTCCTCGAGGATCTCGATCTGGCGCCGCGCCTCGTACTCGATCGCCTGGCCGATGAAGGTGATCGAGTTCATGTTCTTGATCTCGCAGCGGGTGCCGAGCGGTGCACCCGGCTTGCGCACGGAGACGTTGACGTCGGCGCGCAAAGATCCCTTCTCCATGTCGCCGTCGCAGGTGCCGAGATAGCGCAGGATCGAGCGCAGCTTGGTCACATAGGCCTTGGCCTGCTCGGCGTCGCGGATGTCGGGCTTGGAGACGATCTCCATCAGCGCCACGCCACAACGGTTGAGATCGACATGGGACATGGCCGGCGACTGATCGTGCAGCAACTTGCCGGCGTCCTGCTCAAGATGAAGGCGCTCGATGCCGATGGTCGCGGTCTTGCCGCCATCCAGTTCGACCACGACCTCACCTTCGCCGACGATCGGCGACTTGTACTGGCTGATCTGGTAGCCCTGCGGCGAGTCCGGATAGAAATAGTTCTTGCGGTCGAACACCGAACGCAGATTGATCTGCGCGTTCAGCCCGAGCCCGGTCCGGACAGCCTGTCTGACGCATTCCTCGTTGATGACGGGCAGCATGCCCGGCATCGCGGCATCGACCAGCGACACGTGGCTGTTCGGCTCGCCGCCGAACGTGGTGGACGCGCCCGAGAACAGTTTTGAATTCGAGGTCACCTGGGCATGGATCTCCATGCCGATGACCATCTCCCAGTCACCGGTGGCGCCCTTGAGAAGCTTGTGCGTGGCCGTGCTCATGTCCTGCTCCCGAGCAGCGTGGTAGCGATCCGCTCCCACTCCGCCTCCAATGAATCCTTTGCCGCGGGTTGGCCGGCCTGGCGATACCAGTAGCCGGCATTGCCGAGATCGCCTTCGACCCGGTGCAGATAGGCGTGCACCCAGGCGGCGTCGCGGCTGCTCTCGTCCTGAACGATCTTGTGCGCCTGATCCCAGTCGCCCTTCGCGGCCCACCAGAGGCCGGCGAGCGGCGCGCTCAAATCCGGCGCGGGCGCCGCGCCGTCGAGGCTCGCGATGAACGCGGCGACATTCACCACCACCTCGCGGGCGTGAAGCGGCCGGCGGCCTGCTCGATCACCTCGCCGAGCGAGAACAGCGTCTCCTCGTCGAACGGGCGGCCGATCAGCTGCAAGCCGAGCGGCAGGCCTTGCGCGTCCTTGCCGGCGGGCACGGCGATGCCAGGCAGGCCCGCCATGTTCACGGTCACCGTGAAGATGTCGTTGAGATACATCTCGACGGGATCCGCCCCGCCCTTCTCGCCGATGCCGAAGGCCGCCGACGGCGTCGCCGGCGTCAGGATCGCGTCGACGCCCTTGGCGAAGCAGTCCTCGAAATCCTTCTTGATCAGCGTCCGCACCTTCTGCGCACGCAGATAATAGGCGTCGTAATAGCCGGCCGAGAGCACATAGGTGCCGATCATGACGCGGCGCTTCACCTCCGCGCCAAAACCCTCGGCGCGGCTGTTCTCGTAGAGCTCGATGATGTTCTTGCCCTGCTCGCGCAGTCCGTAGCGCACGCCGTCATAGCGCGCGAGGTTGGAGGACGCCTCCGCCGGCGCCACGATGTAATAGGCCGGCAGCGCGTATTTGGTGTGCGGCAGCGACACTTCGACGAGCTCGGCGCCGGCCGCCTTCAGCCAGGCCGCACCCTCGCTCCAGAGCTTCTCGATCTCGGCCGGCATGCCGTCGAGGCGATATTCCTTGGGGATGCCGATCCTGATGCCCTTCACGGACTTGCCGATCGCGGCCTCATAGTCCGGTACGGCAATGTCGACCGACGTCGTGTCCTTTGGATCGTGTCCGGCCATCGAGCGCAGCAGCATCGCGCTATCGCGCACGCTGCGCGCGATCGGACCGGCCTGGTCGAGCGAGGAGGCGAAGGCGACGATGCCCCAGCGCGAGCAGCGGCCGTAGGTCGGCTTGATGCCGACCGTCGCGGTGAACGCGGCCGGCTGGCGGATCGAGCCGCCGGTGTCGGTCGCGGTCGCGCCCATGCACAGCAACGCCGCCACGGCCGAGGCCGAGCCGCCGGACGAGCCGCCCGGCACCAGCGTCGTGTTGCTTCCCTCACGCCGCCAGGGATTGCCGACGGGGCCGAAGCAGGAGGTCTCGTTGGCCGAGCCCATCGCGAACTCGTCATTGTTGAGCTTGCCGAGCATCACGGCGCCGTCGCGCCACAGCTGCGAGGTCACGGTGGACTCGTAGGTCGGCACGAAATTGCCGAGAATCTTCGAGCACGCCGTGGTGCGCACGCCCTTGGTCGCGAACAGATCCTTGATGCCGAGCGGGATGCCGGCGAGCGGGCCGCCCTCACCCTTGGCGATCTTCTCGTCCACGGCCTTCGCCATGTCGCGCGCGCGATCGGGCGTCTCCATCACGAAGGCATTGAGCACGCGTGCGGCTTCGATCGCGTTCAGATGCGCGTCGGTCAGCTCGAGGGACGTGAAAGTCTTGGCCGCGAGGCCCTTGCGGGCCTCGGCGAGCGTCAGCGATGTCAAATCGGTCATTTATTGATCGGGCTGCAGAAGAACGGAGACAGGGTTTTGTCGTTGGCCGGGTCGTCTTTTTTCTTGGCGGCGGCGTTCGCGGCGGCCTCGATCTCGTCGAGCACGGCATTGACGGCGACGTTGGGATCGGCAGCCTTGCCCTGCCGCTCCATCTTGTCGAGATAGTTCATGTAGGCCTGATAGGCCTTCTCATCGTCGCAAAGCATGCACATCGGACTTGGTCCTAAGGCTCTTTAGTTTGACGCGTTTTCTTTACGCGAACCGGCTTCCACTTCGCTCGAAAACGCTACGTCACTCGACCACCTTGGGCACAAGAAAGAAGTGGCCTTCGGTCGCGGGCGCGTTGGCAACGATATCGTCGGCGATCTCGCCGTCATTGACCTCGTCCTGCCGCTTCTTCATCTGCATCGGGGTGACCGAGGTCATCGGCTCCACGCCCTCGACGTTGACCTCCGAGAGCTGCTCGACAAAGGCGAGCATGGCGTTGAGCTCGCCCTGCAGATGCGGAACCTCGCCCTCGGAAACCGCAATGCGCGCCAGATGCGCGATGCGGCGGACGGTAGCGTCGTCGACGGACATTATATAAGGCCTCTCACGGCAAAATCTAACTGCCGTATAGCAGAGGCCGGTTTTGCGCCGCAACCGGCGGCGCGACCTTAGCCAGCCAGTCCCTTCATGCGGGCCAGGGCCGATTTGGCAAAATCCCGGGTCAATTCGGCCGCGGGGACCTCACGGCCCAGGGCCACGGCCTGGCCGGCCCAGAGATTGGTGAAATCCACCCTGCCCTGCTTTTCGGCAACCGCCTTGAGCGGCCCCAGCGCGGTCGCTGCATGGGGAAACGGCGGCGCCTCGGGCGAGATCGGGCCGGCTTCGCGCATCAGGCGGTTCTGGACGCCGCGCGCCGGACGCCCGGTCATGACATTGGTGATGACGGTGGAATCGTCCCGCGCTTCAGCCAGCGCCTTGCGCCCGCCCGCGCTGACCTTGGATTCCGGGCAGCGCAGATAGGCGCTGCCGATCTGCACGCCGGATGCGCCGAGCGCGAAGGCTGCGGCGATGCCGCGCCCGTCGGCGATACCGCCGGCCGCGATGACAGGCACCTTCACGGCGTCGGCGACCTGCGGCACCAGCGCAAAGGTGCCGGGCTGCTCGGAGATCTTGTCGGTCAGGAACATGCCGCGATGGCCGCCGGCCTCGGCGCCTTGCGCAATCACGGCATCGACGCCGCGCTCTTCCAGCCAGACTGCTTCCTTCACCGTCGTGGCGGACGAGATGATGAGGCAGCCGGCCGCCTTGACGCGCTTGAGCAGCCCCTGCTCCGGCAGGCCGAAATGAAAGCTGACGATCTCCGGCTTCAGCTCCTCGACGACCTCGCAGAACGCGGCGTCGAACGGCGCACGGTTCGCGGCGTTGATGGGCGCTGCGGGATCGAGGCCGTGCTCGGTGTAATAGCCCGTGAGCCGCTGCTTCCAGCGCGCTTCGGCTTCGGCCGTGAGGTCAACCGGCGTGTGGCAGAAGAAGTTCATGTTCACCGGCGCCTTCACCCGCTGGCGAATGATGTTGACCTGCTCGCGCGCCTTCTCCGGCGACAGCATCGCGCTCGGCAGCGAGCCAACCCCGCCGCCCTCTGCCACGGCGATCACCAGTTCGGCATCCATCACACCGGCCATCGGCGCCAGCACGATCGGGAATTCGGTCTTGAAGAGATCGATCAGTCGACGGTCAGGCCACATAATTCTTGCCTCATGTTCGCTCTTCCCTCTCACCTTGTGCGAGAGGGTGGATCGCCGCGCAGCGGCGAGACGGGCGAGGGGTTTGCATCCGCGGAGACAGACCCCTCATCCGGCGCGGATTGCATCCGCGCCACCTTCTCCCACAAGGGGAGAAGGAAAAGAAGAAACCGAGTTGCGCCGGCCGGCGAGCAATTGCTCCGCTTCGATCGCAATCCGCTCCACGATCTCGGCCGCCGGTGCAATATCATGAATCAATCCGACCGCCTCGCCCGCAATCACGGCCGCGACATCGAAATTGCCGGCTGCTTTCGCGGCCGCATAGTCCGCCGCGACTGCGGCAACATTCTGCATCAGCTCGACCTCGCGGCCGATCCAGCGCCTGGCGTGGTCGTTGATGAGGCACCTTCCCGTGAACGGCGCCGGCCAGACATTGTTGCGCGAGAGATCGAAGATGATGCCGCGCACGGTCGTGCCGCTGTTCGCTGCGCAGATACGCCGCTTGGCCTCCTCCGCGCCATCAGCCTCCTGGCTCGCATAGAAGCGCGTGCCGAGCAGCACGCCGCTCGCGCCCAGCATCATCATGGCGGCGAGACCGCGCCCGTCGGCGATGCCGCCGGCCGCGACGACAGGCACGTGGCCCGCGGCAAGATCGACGATTGCAGGCACGAGATCGACGGTGGTGCGAGAGGCGCCGTGACCACCCGCCTCCGTGCCCTGCGCGATCAGGATGTCGGCGCCGGCATCGAGCGCCTGCCGCGCCATGGCTTCATCCTGCACCTGGCAGATCAGGCATGCACCTGCGGACTTGATCTTCGGCGCGAACGGCGCGGGATCACCAAACGACAACATGATCGCAGACGGTTTTGCGGCAAGAGCGACATCGAGAAGCTCGGGCCGCTTGGCGAGGCTCCAGGTGATGAAGCCGATCCCGAATGGCGCCGACAACCCCG
This sequence comes from Bradyrhizobium sp. 2TAF36, assembly GCF_052114925.1. Classification (NCBI taxonomy): domain Bacteria; kingdom Pseudomonadati; phylum Pseudomonadota; class Alphaproteobacteria; order Hyphomicrobiales; family Nitrobacteraceae; genus Bradyrhizobium; species Bradyrhizobium sp. 2TAF36. The sequence continues at coordinate 86,787 of NZ_JBFRFR010000022.1, forward strand.
CGAGCTTCCCAGTCTCCTGCTCCAGCCACACCTTCTCGCCATAGCCGCCGCCCAGAATGCCGAAACCGCCGGCACGGCTCACGGCCGTCACAAGCCGGCTGCCGGCAACGATGTCCATCGGCGCCAGCAGGACGGGATGCTCGATCTCCAGCAGCCTGGTCAGCGACGTCTCAATGGGCATAGCCCCTCCCTGATCTGGACAGGGAGATTAGGCGCGACTAGCATTCTCGAAAAATGAATTGTTGCGAACGCTGCCATCACAAAAGCGAAACGACGCCATGGAACTCAGCGATATCCAGACCTTTGCCGCCGTCGCCCGCACCGGCGGCATCACCCGCGCCGCCGAAGAGCTGAACACGGTGCAATCCAACGTCACCCAGCGCGTGAAGGCGCTGGAAGCGGAGATCGGCACACCGCTGTTCGAACGCCACAGCCGTGGCATGACGCTGACCGGCGCCGGCAAACGCCTCCTGCCCTACGCACAGCGGATGGCCGCGCTATCACGGGAGGCCGTGCTCGCCGCGCGCGACGACGGCGAGCCGAAGGGACCGCTCGCGATCGGCTCGATGGAGACGACCGCAGCCGTGCGGTTGCCGTCCCTCCTCGCCGATTTCCACCGCAACTTCCCTGCCGTGCGGCTGAGCCTGCGCACCGCGACCACCGCCGACCTCGTCGCGGGCGTGCTCGAAGGCACGCTCGACGGCGCCTTCGTCGCGGGTCCCATCGCACATGCCGACCTCACTGCGACGAGCGCGTTTCGCGAAGAGCTGGTGCTGGTCAGCGCGCGGCGCTGGGGTTCGCTCGCCGAGCTGCGCGCCGGCACGCCGGAGTCCGGTCCGACTGCGCTGGTGTTCCGCACCGGCTGCACCTACCGCCAGCGTCTCGAACAGATCTTTGTCGAGTTCGGCTGGCCGTCGGCGGCACGCTTCGAGCTCGGCACGCTCGACGGCATGATCGGCTGTGTCGCCGCCGGCATGGGCGTCACGCTGCTGCCGCGCGCCGTGGTCGAACGCAGCGCGATGGCCGGCAGCGTGTCGATCCACGCGCTGGGCCCGTCACATGCGCGCGTCGAGACGCTCTTCATCCAGCGCAGCGCCGGACATCAATACAGCGCGCTTCAAGGTTTCATGTCCTGCCTGAAGAAAGACAACGACGTCTTCGCGGCCTGACACCGGCGCAGCGTTCCACGCGGCGAAATTCGTCACAAATCCATCGCGCTTGAATTAGTCTGCGCTGCGTTCAGCCGCCGCAGCGCGGCAGCTCGAAATGCTTTGAAGCACGCATCCGTTCTACGTTAGGATGTGTCACTGGCCAGCGCGAAAACATAACGAAGCCAAAACATCGGGAGGACTATCGATGCGCAATACGCTCGTGTTGTGCTGTGTCGCCGCGTTGTCGGCGATATCAGGAACTGCAAGCGCACAAGACTGGACCAAATCGAAATGGGGACCGAACGACGAGATCGGTGCCGCCAATTACATGACGCCGGAGCTGGTGGTGAAGGCCGCCTCGCTGGTGAAGACCGGCAAGACCTACGCCCTCGGCATTCCCGTCACGCCACAGACACCCGCCTATCCGCCACGCACGTTCAAGCTCACCATCGTTCAGCCCGGACAGGCCGGCAGCCCGGGTCTCGGTCCGAACAAGGCGACCTATAACGACGACATCCTTGATACGTGGGTCGGCATCGGCAGCCAGCTCGACGGCCTCGGCCATCTCGGCGTCGAGCACGTCTATTACAACGGCAACAAGCTCGCCGATTTCGCCGATCCGAATGGCTTGAAGAAGCTCGGTATCGAGAAGGTCCCACCGATGGTCACGCGCGGCGTGCTGCTCGACATGGCCGCCTATTTCAAAACCGACATCGTGAAGGAAGGCACCGCCTTCAACGTCAAGGAGATCGAGGAAGCCGCCAAGCAGCAGAACGTCGAGATCCGCCAGGGCGATGTCGTCATCTTCCACACCGGCTGGCTCAGCCTGATCGGCAAGGACGACAAGCGCTACTCGGCCGGCGAGCCCGGTCTCGGCGTCGAAGGCGCGAAGTACCTGACCGGCAAGGGCGTGGTCGCCATCGGTGCCGACACCTGGGCGCTCGAGGTGCTGCCGTTCGAGTCCAAGAACGTATTCGAAGTGCACCAGATCCTGCTCGCGATGAATGGGACCTACATTCTCGAGAACATGGACACCGCGCTCGCTCGCGACAAGGGCTACGAATTCCTGTTCGTGCTCGGACAGCCGCGCTGGACCGGCGGCGTGCAGGCGATGATCAACCCGATCGCGATCCGCTGATCGGCGACGTACTCAGCGGGCGAGGATCGGCCTGCCGCCCGGCAGGCGCCCTCGCCGGACTGTCCGTCATCGCGGCCTCAGGTGCCATCGCCGCAATGCAACGAAGGCCCAGATGGCTTCGACGAGGCCAAACGGCCAGGCGCCTTGCAGGAAGCCGTAAGCCGAGCCGAGCGCGCAGGACACCGCGAACAGCAGCACGAACCAATGGCTGCGATCCTCCAGGGCATAGCAGACCAGCATCGCCGTCACGGCAAACAGGCCGAATAGTGTCAGTGCATCCATGTTCCGGGTTCACTCCGCAGCGCGACGCGTGATAAGCGCTAGTCCCATGCCGGCTCTTATCCTGCCCCTGATCGATGCTGCAACCCACTGGCCCGAACGCGGCGGGTTGGTCGGCCTTGACCTCGGCACCAAGACCATTGGTGTTGCCGTGTCCAATCCGGACCGGCGGTTAGCTACAGGCGTCGAGACCATCCAGCGCAAGGCGTTCAAGCAGGACGCGGCGCGGTTGCTCGCGATCGCGGCCGAGCGCAAGGCGGTCGGCTTCGTGCTCGGCCTGCCCATCAACATGGACGGCAGCGAGGGCCCGCGGGCGCAGTCGACCCGCGCCTTCGCCCGCAACCTTGCCGGGCTGACCACACTCCCCATCGGCCTCTGGGACGAGCGTCTGTCGACCGCAGCGGTCGAGCGCGAGCTGATCGGCATGGATGTCAGCCGCGCCAAGCGCGCCGAGGTGATCGACGAGCACGCCGCGATCTTCATCCTGCAAGGCGCGCTCGACCGCCTCGCCAATCTTCGCGCGGCATCGGGCTGATCCATGGCCGTCGTGATCGCGGCGCTGCTGCCGGTCTTCATCCTCATCGTGCTCGGCGTGGTGCTCAGGCGCACCCTGATGCGGCTCGACACGCAATGGCACGGGCTGGAGCGGCTGACCTATTTCGTGCTGTTCCCGATGCTGCTGATCCAGACGCTGGTGAAGGCCGACCTCTCCAGGGTGCCGGTCGCCGGCGTCGGCGGCGCGCTGCTGCTTGCGGTGCTCGCGATGTCGCTGCTCTGCCTCGCGCTRCGCCCGGCGCTCGCGCGGTTCGACATCGACGGTCCCGCCTTCACCTCGATCTTCCAGGGCGCGACGCGCTGGCAGACCTATGTGGCGCTCTCGGTGTCCGCCAACATGTTCGGCGATGTCGGGCTGGCGCTGGCGTCGGTGGCGATGGTCGCGATCATTCCGCTGGTCAACGTATTCAGCGTCGCCGTGCTCGCGCACTATGCATCGCCCGAGAAGCAATCGGCGCGCGCCATCGTCATGACGGTGGTCCGCAATCCCCTGATCTGGGCTTGCGTGATCGGCCTCGTCATCAACGTCATCCATCTGCCGCTGCCAAAGATCTGGCACGAGGTTGCGGACGCGCTCGGCCGGTCCTCGCTCGCCATCGGCCTGCTCGTCACCGGCGCCGGCCTGCAGCTCAAGGGCCTGCTCCGCCCGAGCGTGAGCGCGACCATCGGCGTGGCGTTCAAGCTGGCGCTGATGCCCGTGCTCGCGCTGGCGCTCGCCGCCTGGTTCGGGCTCTCGGGCGACAGCCTGGCGATCGTCGCAATCTGCGCGGCGGTGCCGACCTCGCCCAGCGCCTATGTGCTGGCCCGCCAGATGGGCGGCGATGCGCCGCTGCTGGCGCAGATCATCACGTTGCAGACGATCTTGGCGGCGGTCACGATGCCGATCGCGATCGCGCTGGTGGCTTAGGCCTCGTGCGAGGCCTCAGCTCCCCAGCCACATCGTCAGCACCACCGCCGTCAGATTGTTCAGCGCATGCAGCACGATCGTCAGCCAGAGCGAGTTGGCGCGATAGCGCATGTAGCCGAACCACAGGCCGATGGAGAAGACCTCCGCGAGGAAGTACAGGTCGTACTGCAGGTGCACGACCGTCCACACCAGTGACGACAGGATGATCGCGCCGGGCACGCGCAGGAAGCTCGCCGACCAGCCGCGAAACAGGAAGCCGCGCGCCAAAACCTCTTCCGACATCGGCGCAGCGACACTGAACGCGAACAGCAGCATCACAGCCGCGCCCTTGTCGCGGCCCGATTTCAACAGATCGGTCATGAAGCCCGGCGTCGCCTCGCGGCCAAGGCTCCGCGACATCGTCTCCCAGGCAACCACGATCAGGACAAGCCCGATGGCGCCGAACAGCATTTGCTTCCAGGACGGCCAATGCAGCGCGAGGTAATCGACGAACGAGGCCTTCTTGATGCGGATGGCGAGCCATACCGCGGCCAGYGTCGCCGGCAGGCCCATGGTCACCGACAGCGCGAGCGCCGCGGGCTCGCGACCGACACGCTGGATCGACATCAGGTCGAGGGGATCGCCACGGTCCCAGGCCAGATAGAGGATGGCACCGATCTGGCCGACAAACATCGCGACGAAGATAAGCAGGCCCCACACCGCCGTGCCCCAGAATTTCCAGACGCGCGGTGCGGCTGGCGTCACGGTCATCGGCGGGAGATCGGGATTGAGGGAGTCCATTCAAGCGCTTTCGTTGGGACGGCACCGTCATTCCGGGGCCGTTCGCCCGACGATCTACTTCGTTCGCGGCGGAATCGGGAAATCATAGGCCGCCCCGCCCGCCCCCGGCAGGGAAAAATGCCACCACTCCTTCGCATAGTTCACAAAGCCTTGCTTCGCCATCGCGGCCACCAGCCGCTTGCGCCAGGCGCGCTGGTCCGGATTGATCGACGTTACAGCGGTATGCCCCTTCGCGTCCGTGCAGTCATAGCCCGTGCCCATGTCGACGCTGCCCTCCGGCAATCGCGCCTCGACCGGCGCCGTGCAATCGGCATAGGTTTTCGACGGGTCGTATCTGGCGGAATTGTCAGCCTCGAGATCGACCAGCGTGAGATCGAGCGCCGCGCCCGTGGAATGCTGCGAGCGGCTCGCGATGTAGCCGAGGCGGAACAGCTCGCTCTTCGGGATCTTCGGATTGTAGCGCCGCTCGGCCGCCGTCTCGTGGCCGTTCTGCGACCACCTCACCATGTCGAGCGAGGCCCGCGCCGGCCGGTAGCAGTCGAACATCTTCAGCGACAGGCCTTGCGCCGCCAGTTCCTGCTGAACCGCCTTCAGCCGCAGCCCCACCTCCCGCTTCACTACGCATTCGCCGGCGCCGTAACCGGCGAGCGGACGGCCGACGAAATTGTTCGAGCTGGCGTAGCGGATGTCCTGGATGATGCCGGGGTCGATGTCGCGCAGATAGACGAAGCCGCCGGGAAGCGATTGGGCGTGGGCCTCGGCCGTTATCATCGTCAGCGCAATCACAATTCGGATTAACTTCACGTGATCCATCCCCATCGTCATGGCCGGGCTCGTCCCGGCCATCCACGTCCTTTTGCCTCAAATGCGATAGAAGATCGTGGATGCCCGGGACAAGCCCGGGCATGACGGAGATATTGGCGACAGGCCACGCCAGAGCGACGAACCTGACAGATCAGGGGATAACTTCCCGCCCCGGCATTGGCCCTTGCTCCCCCCGCCATCCCCGCCTATAGCTCTCGTTTTAATGACATCGAAATCGACCTTCGTCCTCGGCCACCGGCATTTGCTGGGCATCGAGGGCCTTTCCGCGGCCGACATCACCGGCCTCCTCGACCTGTCCGAAGAATATGTCGAGCTCAACCGCCAGGTTGACAAGAAGCGCACCGTCCTGCGTGGACGGACGCAGGTGAACCTCTTCTTCGAGGCCTCCACCCGAACCCAGTCCTCGTTCGAGCTCGCCGGCAAGCGGCTGGGCGCGGACGTCATGAACATGTCGGTCTCCTCCTCGTCCATCAAGAAGGGCGAGACGCTGGTCGACACCGCGATGACGCTCAACGCCATGCATCCAGATATCCTGGTGGTGCGCCATCACGCCTCCGGCGCGGTGGAACTGCTGGCGCGCAAGGTCGACGGTTCCGTGATCAATGCCGGCGACGGCGCGCACGAGCATCCGACGCAGGCGCTGCTCGACGCGCTGACCATTCGCCGCAACAAGGGCCGGATCGAGGGCCTCGTGGTCGCGATCTGCGGCGACGTGCTGCATTCGCGTGTGGCCCGTTCCAACATCATCCTGCTCAACACCATGGGCGCCCGCGTCCGCGTCGTCGGCCCCTCCACGCTGCTGCCACCCGGCATCGAGCGGATGGGGGTCGAGGTTGCGCGCGACATGCGCGAAGGGCTCAACGGCGCCGATATCGTCATGATGCTGCGGCTCCAGCGCGAGCGCATGAACGGCTCCTTCGTGCCGTCGACTTCCGAATATTTCAACTATTTCGGGCTGGACCAGAAAAAGCTCGCTTATGCCAAGCCGGACGCGCTCGTCATGCATCCCGGTCCGATGAACCGCGGCGTCGAGATCGACACCGCGGTCGCCGACGGCGCGCAATCGCTGATCCGCGAACAGGTCGAGATGGGCGTGGCGGTACGGATGGCCGTGCTCGAAGCGCTCGCCCGCAACTTGCCGAACGCGTGATGCTCATGCTGACTGACCGCCGTCCCATCCTGCTTGCCAACGCCCGCGTCGTCGATCCCTCCAGGGATTTCGACGGCCCCGGCGATGTCCTGATTGCCGACGGAATCATCCGCGAGACCCGCCGCGGCATTGGCGCTGCCGGCGTCCCCGAGGGCACCGACGTCGTCAACTGCGCCGGCAAGATCGTGGCCCCCGGCCTGGTCGACATGCGCGCCTTCGTCGGCGAGCCCGGCTTCAGCCACCGCGAGACCTTTGCCTCCGCGAGCCAGGCGGCTGCGACCGGCGGCATCACCACCATCATCTGCCAGGCCGACACGTCTCCGGTGATCGATAATTCGGCGACCGTCGACTTCGTGATGCGCCGCGCCCGCGACACCGCGATCGTCAACATCCAGCCGATGGCGGCGCTCACCAAGGGAATGCACGGCGAGGAGATGACCGAGTTCGGCCTCCTCAAGGCCGCCGGCGCGATCGCCTTCAGCGACAGCGACAAGAGCGTGATCAACGCGCAGGTGATGCGCCGCGCGCTGACCTACGCGCGCGATTTCGACGCGCTGATCGTGCATTACACCGAGGATCCCGATCTCGTCGGCGAAGGCGTGATGAACGAGGGCGAGTTCGCCTCGCGGCTCGGCCTGATGGGCATCCCGAACGCGGCGGAGGCCGTGATGCTCGAGCGCGACATGCGTCTCGTCGCGCTCACCGGCGGGCGCTATCACGCGGCGTCGCTGACCTGTATCGACTCGCTCGACGTCCTCAAGCGCGCCCGCGACGCCGGCCTCGCCGTGACCGCCTCCGTCTCGATCAATCATCTTGCGCTGAACGAGAACGACATCGGCCCCTACCGTTCCTTCCTGAAGCTGTCGCCGCCGCTGCGGACCGAGGACGACCGCCGCGCGCTGGTCGCAGCGGTCGCCTCCGGCCTCGTCGACGTCATCATGTCCGACCACAATCCGCAGGACGTCGAGGTCAAGCGCCTGCCGTTCGCGGAAGCCGCACCCGGGGCCATCGGGCTCGAGACCATGCTGCCGGCGGGCCTCCGCCTCGTGCACAATGAGGAACTCGACCTCAAGACGCTGATCCGGGCCATGTCGACGCGGCCGGCCGAGATCCTGGGTCTGCCGGGTGGAACCCTACGCGCCGGCAGCCCGGCCGACGTCATCGTGATCGACCCCGACGTCCCCTGGGTGGTCGATCCCGCCGACCTCAAATCGCCCTGCAAGAACACCCCGTTCGACGAGGCCCGCTTTACAGGCCGCGTGGTGCGCACCATTGTCGGCGGACGGACGGTCTACGAACATGTCTGACGGGCAGATTCATGCGTGGCGTCGCAGTTCAGCATGGAGATGCGGCCATGGGGCTTGAAGCCTTCCTGCCGGTGGCCTTCGTCATCGGCTACCTGCTCGGCTCGATTCCGTTCGGGCTGGTCCTGACCAAACTCGCCGGCACGCAGGATATTCGCTCGATCGGCTCCGGCAGCATCGGCGCCACCAACGTGCTGCGCACGGGCCGCAAGAGCCTTGCCGCGGGCACCCTGCTGCTCGACGCRCTCAAGGGCACGGTCGCGGTGGTGATCGCCGGCTACATCGCGGGACCCAATGCCGCCATGGTGGCCGGGCTCGGCGCCTTCCTCGGCCATCTCTTCCCGGTCTGGCTGAAGTTCAAAGGCGGCAAGGGCGTCGCCGTCTATATCGGCATCCTGCTCGGCCTGTTCTGGCCCGGCGCAATCGTGTTCTGCCTGCTTTGGCTCGCCACCGCCTTCACCACCCGCTACTCCTCGCTGTCCGCGCTGGTGGCGGCATTCATCACCCCGATCTTCCTGTGGTGGTTCGGGCACCTCGCGCTTGCATCGCTGTTCGCCGCGCTGACGCTGCTCTTGTTCTACGCGCATCGCGAGAACATCAAGCGACTGCAATCCGGCAAGGAAAGCCGGATCGGCGAGAAGGCCTAGAGCGTTTTCGAGCGAAGTGGATACCGGTTCGCGTCAAGAAAACGCGTCAAAACAAAATCCAAGGCCGGAAAAAGTACGGATATCGCCGCACCGCCTCCGCATTATGTGCCAATTCCTGTTCGCAACTTGGAAGCTGCTCGCGGCCGGAGTGGCGAACGAGTTCCACGCCTGTCATCCTGACAGCGGAAATGGCGTTACGCGGTAGCTCAGAATGAGCGAGAAGATTGTCGGCGCGCATGACGGGCCTGGTTCGCACGGTGCTTCCAGCACCGCAGCAAGCCGGCTGCTCTCGATGACCAATGTCTGGTCCGATGCGCCCTCGCCGCTGCCCGCGCCCGAGCCTGCTCCCGTACCCCCGCCAGTGACCCGGCCTGCGCCCGTCGCGCAAGCCGCCGCGCCAGTCGAGATCGTGACCATTGCCGCGCCGGTCGCGCCCGTGCAGCCGCGCTCCAGCCAATGGCCGCCGCAAAGAGTGTCGCTGGCCCTTCAGGGCGGCGGCACTTTTGCGGCCTTCACCTGGGGCGTGCTGGAGCGGTTGCTGGAACACCCGACCATCCAGATCGACACCATCAGCGGCGCCAGTGCCGGCGCCATCAATGCGCTGCTGGTCGCCTCCGGCCTTGCCGAAGGCGGACGCGAAGGCGCCCATTCGCGGTTGAACCGGTTCTGGGCCCGCCTGATGCACGAGGCCTCGTTCCGCTCCTTGATGCTGGTCGGCGGATTCTCGCCGGCGGGAAGCTCGGTCGCGTTCGGTCCGACGCTGCGCTCCGGCCAGTTCGATCCGTTCGATCTCGATCCGCTGCGGCTGGCGCTATCGCGCGACATCGATTTTGCCGCCTTGCGCGACGCGGCCTGCCCAAAACTGCTGATCGCCGCGACGCGGATCCGCGATGGGCAGCAGCAGATCTTCCGCAACGATTGCATTACCGCCGACGTCGCGCTGGCCTCGACCTGCCCGCCTTTGGTTCACTGCGCCGTCGAGATCGACGGCGAGGCCTATTGGGATGGCGGCATTGGCGGCAATCCGCCGCTGGTGCGCCTGGCGCAGGAATCGACAGCCTCCGATCTGCTGCTCGTCCAGGTCACGCCCACGCGCGACAGCTACGTGCCGATCACGCTCGCCGCGATCGACCGCAGGCTCGACCAGATCGCAGCCAACGCCGCCCTCAACGCCGAGATCGCGGCACTGGAATGGGCGCGAGCCACCGCCGCACCTTCGCTGCGGCTCTCCAGGATCGCGGCCGAAGACTCCATTGAGGGCCTGGCGCAGCGCTCATCCACCGATCTCGGCCGCGGCTTCATTCGTACGCTGCACCGGAGTGGCCGCGAGGCCGCCGAGCGCTGGCTCGGACAAGGCGCGACAGGCACCGAGGCCGAACGCGCGCTGCCCGCCGCTGAGCCGGCGCTAGCCTGATTTCGCCAGCGCGTCCTCCAGGAACCATGCCGCCGCAAGCGCGCCCGGATCGTTGCCGAAGCGCGCGATCACCTGGACGCCGATCGGCAGGCCGCCGACCTTCAGCACCGGCACGTTGACGCAAGGATTGCCCATCAGCGTCCAGAGCCGGTTGTAGCGGGGCGAGCCGGTCGAGGCGAGCTCCTTGGCCGGCGCGGTGCCCGGCGCCGAATAGGTCAGCAGCACGTCAAAACCCTCGAACAGCTCGCCGAGCTCGCGGCGGCCACGGCGGGCGATCCGACGCGCGTCGTCATACTGCTTCGGCGTCAAGCCGACGGTGTCATCGAGGCTGGCACGCAGCATCGGCGCGATCTCGTCATGATGCTCCGAAAACTCCCACGCCAACGCGCGATGCGCCTCGAAATCCTGGATGATCGGATGGATGCGCCAGGCTTCCTGCACCGACTCCGGCAGATCGATGGTCTTGACACTGGCGCCGGCCTTCTCGGCCGCCTTGATCGCAGCCTGCAAGCCCTCTTCCGCCGCCGGCTCCACGGCCTCGGCAAACTCCTGCCTCACCACGCCGATGCGCGGCGCCTTGGCCGCGGCGATGCCATCGAATTCAGTGCGGCCGGTGATCGCCAGCAGTCCGCGCGCAAGATCCTCCGCACGGCTGCCGAACAGGCCGACCGTGTCGAGCGCCCACGAATAGCACTTCACGCCGATGGTCGGCAGCATCCGGAACGACGGCTTGATCGCGGCAGCCCCGCAATAGGCGGCGGGCCGGATCACCGATCCGCCGGTCTGGGTGCCGAGCGCCAGCGGAATCATGCCGGCGCCGACGGCCGCAGCCGAGCCCGAGGACGAGCCGCCCGGCGTATGGCCGAGATTGTGCGGATTGAGCGTCGGGGTCGGATCGCGCGAGGCGAACGCCGTGGTGGTGGTCTTGCCGATGATGGTGGCGCCTGCCCGCTTCAGCATCATCACGACCGGCGCGTCCGAGCGCGGCTGCCAGCCGCGATAGATCTCCGAGCCCATCTCGGTCGGCATGTTGGCGGTGTCGATGATGTCCTTGATGCCGACGGCGATGCCGCGCAGCGGGCCGGAGGCTTGCGCCTTCGCGGATTTGTCGTGACGGACGAAGGCGTGGACGTCCTTCTCCCTGGCCTCGATCGCCGCGTGCGACTGGGCGATGGCGTCATCGGGCGAAAGCTCGCCCGCTTCGATGCGGCGCTGGAGGTCGGCGAGTGAGATCATGGCAATACCCTTCTTATTGCCATCGCTTTTAGCATCGGGACGAGGTCGCGCAAGCGCACGTGGACGCGGTCGATCCATGCGTGCAGTCGACCGGGACCAGCGGCTCGACCAGAGCATCCGCGTCCGCGGGCGCCGCGCGGATGAGATCAAAAATGGAAACAGTATCTTTCAATTATTTCTATTTTTATCGCGATTCAATCGAGCCAGTGTGAGGTCACGACGCAGGGCCCTGCGGCGCGCACTCTCTACGAACCACAAACGCCTGGTGCGTCACCGCCGTCGGACCTCAACCAAGCACAGGAGCGATGACCATGGATACGACCCGTTATGCTTCCCTCGTTGGCCGCCTGCTGATCGGCCTCCCGTTTGCAATGAGTGGCTTCAGCAAGCTCACCGCTTATGGTGCGACGACCGCTTACATCGCCGCTGCGGGATTGCCGGTGCCCCCGTTGGCATATGCGATCGCAGTTCTCGTCGAGCTCGGTGGCGGTCTCCTGCTGATCGCGGGCTATCAAGCCCGCTCGGTCGCGCTGGCGCTCGCCATATTCTCGCTGGCCGCGGCAGTCTCGTTCCACAACAACTTTGCCGACCAGAATCAGATGATCCATTTCCTCAAGAACGTGATGATGGCAGGCGGCCTGCTCCAGATCTTTGCCTTCGGTGCCGGTGCGCTCAGCCTTGACGCTCGCGTCTCGCGGAGCGGCGTCGCTGTCGCTCAGGCGGCGCACGCGCGTTGATAAGACGACCTTGCGGAAGACCCGTCGACCACGTCGGGTCTTCCGGCAGCGCCCTTGAAGCCCGATCAAGCGCACGCAGCTGTTGCCCACGCCCTCAGGTTGTTCCATGTTGCCTCCATAAGGAGACGCCGTGGACGCCATCAATCCGAGCGTTGAGCTGACCGAGGCTGAGCGGATCGACCGCCTGCGGCTGATCCGCTCTGACAATGTCGGGCCGCGTGGCACTAACGCGGAAACGCCGCAACCTTTGCGTTAGTTCTAAATTGCCCCGACAATCAAGGCGATGAGATTCGAATTGCCGGACTGTTGGACGCTCACGCCGTCTCGGCTTAGGCTGTGCGCCTTCTGACCCAACCTGTTCATTGACGCGGCTGGACCAATGTCGAAAAATGCTTACTCTCTGCCAGAGGATAAGCGATTTAGCGGTGCTATGAAACGACGCGGATTCATCACTTTGGCTGGCGGGGCGTTGGCGTGGGCAACGGCCGCACGCGCTCAGCAAGTGAAGCGCGTCTCGCGGATCGGCCTTTTCCTCCCCCCACCGCGAAATTCGGAGGTCGACGCGTTCCTCGTTGCGCTTCGCGGTCTCGGTTGGGTTGAGGGCGAGAACGTCCACGTTGAATATCGCGACGCCGACGGCGACGATAACCGGCTTCCGGCGCTGGCTGCTGAACTGGTCGCCCTCGGCGTCGACGTTCTCGTGACAGCCACATTTCCCGGGGTTCTTGCCGCGCACCGTGCGACGACCACAATTCCAACCGTGATGATCGTGGGTCCCGATCTGGTGACCTTGGGCCTTGCAGCCAGCATGGCTCATCCCGGTGGCAACATTACGGGACAGACCTTTTTCCTTACAGAACTAGCTGCRAAGCGGTTAGAGGTTCTTGCGAGCATAGCTCCCTCGATGACCCGCGCAGGGGTGCTCATGCAGCGAGGCAACCCCCTGAACAACGGCACCATGAGTGCCATGACGAACGCCGCGCGGGCAATGAAGGTTGAGCTGCGACCGATCGAGCTTGACGTCCCCGGCGACCTCGACAACGCGCTATCAATYTTCGGCTCCACCGCCATGGACGGTCTCGTCATCACGGACGCCAATGCGTTTGTCACCAATTCGGCGTTGGTCGCGGCGATTGTCGACAAGTGCCGCGTGCCATCGATTGCCGCACCCATCGTCGCGTCCCGGGGGGGCGCACTGGTAGGGTACGGGGTAGACTTCACCTCCATGTTTCGCCGCGCCACTGTTTTCGTTGACAAGATATTGAAGGGCGCGAACCCGGCCGACATCCCCATCGAGCAGCCGACGCTGTTTAAGACGGTCATCAACTTGAAGACCGCCAAGGCGCTCGGCCTCGAGATATCGCAGTCGTTGCAGGTGCGCGCGGACGAGGTCATCGAATAGCAAAAGCCTTGAGGAATGAGGCAGCGCGTTGCTCCATTCCTCCTCCGCCCATGATTGGGGCGATAGAAACAACCACACGCCACTGTTGCCCACGCCCTCAGGTTGTTCCATGCTGCTCCCACAAGGAGACGCCGTGGACGCCATCAATCCGAGCGTTGAGCTGACCGAGGCTGAACGGTTCGACCGCCTGCGGTTGATCCGCTCCGACAATGTCGGGCCGCGCACCTTCAAATCGCTGGTCGATCATTTCGGCAGCCCGCGCGCCGCACTGGAGCGCCTGCCGGATCTGGCGCGCCGCGGCGGCGCTCAGCGATCGGGGCGCATCTGTAGCGTGGACGAGGCGAAGGCCGAGCTCGCCGCGAGCCGCAAGTTCGGCATAGCTTGGCTCGCGCCCGGTGAGGACGGCTATCCATCGCGGCTCGCCACGCTCGACGATCCGCCGCCGCTGCTCGCCGTACGCGGCGACACCACGACGCCGATGCGTCCGATGATCGCGATCTCGGCTCGCGCAATGCCTCTGGCGCGGGACTGAAATTCGCCGGTCAGTTGGCCCGTGAGCTTGGCGAAGCTGGCTTCATCGTCATCTCGGGGCTCGCCCGCGGCGTCGATCAGGCCGCACACCGCGCCAGTGTCGAGAGCGGCACCATCGCGGTGCTCGCCGGCGGACATGATTGCATCTATCCGTCCGAGCATGGCGACCTGCTCGCCTCGATCCTCGATCACGCGGGCGCTGCGATTTCCGAGATGCCGCTCGGCCACGAGCCGCGCGCCCGCGACTTCCCCCGCCGCAACCGGCTGATCTCGGGCGCAGCCCTCGGCGTGGTCGTGGTCGAGGCGGCGCACCGCTCGGGCTCGCTGATCACCGCGCGCATGGCGGCCGAACAGGGCCGCGAGGTATTCGCGGTGCCCGGCTCGCCGCTCGACCCGCGCGCCGCCGGCACCAACGATCTGATCAAGCAGGGCGCAACGCTCGTCACCGAAGCCGCCGACATCATCAACGCTGTCGCACCGATCATGGAGCGGCCGCTGATGCATCCGGCGAGCGAGCCCGATAGCGAACCGTTCGAGAGCGACCCGCAATCACACGACCGCGACCAGATCACCGGCCTGCTCGGCCC